>NZ_JWIM01000049.1:0-55349 GCF_002896535.1 Mesotoga sp. B105.6.4
TTGCTCAGTTCGGGAACTTCAGGTTAGTGATTGCCGCATCGAAACCTGCTCCAACAACGTTTACTGCATATCTAGTTGAATTAGTGCCGTTGAAATCTTTGAAGTTTACCCTTAGCAGGTCGATCTCGCGAATTCTCTTTCCAGATGCTATTTTCACCATTTCTCTGTAGTCTTGTTCAAGGTTTATGGCTCTCGCGAGATCATTCCCTGAGCCAACGGCGACTATGCCGATAGAAGCTCCCGAATTGCCAGCTTTCATTCCGTTTATGACCTCATTCAGAGTCCCGTCTCCGCCAACACTTATTATTCTCTCGTAGCCGCTGTTAAGAGCCACAAACTGCAGAGCATCACCTATACCCGTCGTTATGTGTAGGTCATAATCACCAAGTTTTTCGCGAATCAGTTCGGAGATGTAGCTTTCAAACTCACGGCCTGCTTGACCATGACTGGCATTTGGATTAACTACTACGAGCGTATTCAAAACACCTTACCTCCGCTTAAGCTACGATGGTAGATTCTATCACAAGTTATCAGACCACAGACTCGAGTTTGTGGACAATGAAACTTGCTACATCTTCAGCAAAAGTGCCTGGCCCGAATCCCGCATCGTATCCCAATTCCTTTGCCAGTTCATGAGTTATTCTTGCTCCACCTGCCACCAAAACGATCTTCTTCCTAATGTTTTCCGCTTCAAGAAGCTCCACAAGGGCAGTCATATTCTTCAGATGAACGTTCTTGGCAGTTACAGTTTGAGATACCAGAATAGCATCGGCATTTAGTTCAATTGCCCTTGCTACCAACTCCTCGTTTTGGACCTGGCTACCTAGATTGTGAGCATCTATGTTCCTGTATCGTTCCAACCCATAGTGACCTGCAAAGCCTTTCATATTCATTATTGCGTCAATGCCAACAGTGTGAGCGTCCGTTCCTGTGCTAGCTCCAACCACAACTACCTTTCTCCCTATCCGCTCTTCAATGAACCTGTCGATCTCCTCCATAGACAGTTTCTCCATTGCTATCTTGGGAACTCTAATAGAAGTGTAGTCAACTGAATGGGAGGATTCTCCGTATGCTACAAAAAAAGTGAATCCGGTCGTCATCTCTCTTGAAAATGAGATCTGAGGATTTTTTAGGCCCATCTTTCGCATCAATAATCTGGCAGCCTCATCGGCCTCGGGACCTCCAGGTAGAGGAAGAGTAAAGCTGAGCTGAACTTTGCCGTCGTTCATCGTGTCTCCGTAGGGAGTGATCCTGGTGAGATCTACTGCAGCAGGAAGTTCATTCTTTTTGTATGAGTTTTTATCCATCATAACTCCCTCCAAGCATCTTCTCGATAAATGGATTCCTGTAGCTGTTTCCCTTTTTTTCGACTCCCTCCAGTCCTTTTCCGCCGTGGAGTGATCGCTTTATGTTTGCAAAAGTCCCCTTCTCTAGTGTCTCAAACAAACCTACTGATTGAATTTCCTTCAGTAGATCCACGGCTTCATCTAACACTCTGGAAGCTCTTTCCTGGATTATGCCATCTTCTTTGAATACTATCTCATCACTAAGATTTCGCAGGTTATTGAATATGTACCGTGCGTTTTCAATTGCAAGGTACCTGTCGCTCATGAAGGGAGTGTGAATCGCTTCAGTAAGCATTCCAAGGAGTTGAATGCCTTGATTAGTCATGATGGAAATCACATTGAAAAGAGTATCCTGAGCGTAACCCATGAAGATGTTTCCTGTCATGAACTTTGTAGGAGGCATGTATTTCAGTGGCGCCTTCGGAAATATCTCCCGGCTCATCTGCGCTTGAGCAAGTTCGTACAGGAAGCCGTTTTCTATTGAGGGATCCATTTCAAAAGCGTGCCCAAGACCCATCTGTTCCTCGGGAATACCTGCCATTAATGCCAGCCTTTCGTTTATGAACTGGGAAGCCAGTACCGTGTGGGCTTCTTCATAGGCATCGGCAGTAGTCAGGTAGTTATCTTCACCGGTGTTGATTATTACTCCGGCGAATCCATTAATGACCCTTGAAAAGTATTGGTCGATTATGGTCCTCTTCATGTTTATGTCTCTGAACAAGATACCGTAAAGGGCATCGTTCAGCATGACATCAAGTCTTTCAATAGCTCCCATTGCCGCAATTTCCGGCATGCAAAGTCCGGAGCAATAATTACAGAGCCTGATATATCTTCCTACTTCTTCTCCAACTTCATCAAGCGCAGACCGCATTATTCTGAAATTCTCTTGAGTGGCGTATGTTCCACCGAAACCTTCCGTTGTCGGTCCAAAGGGGACATAATCCAGAAGGCTCTGCCCCGTCGATCTGATTACTGCTACTATGTCGGCGCCTTGCCTTGCTGCCGCCCTTGCTTGAACCACATCCTCATAAATGTTTCCAGTTGCTACTATCACATAGAGATAAGGTTTCTTGCCTTCACCCAGTTCCTGTATAAGAGAGTCGCGCTTAACTCGATTCAAGCGAATCTTCTCAACTGTCTCTTCCACTAAACCGTCGATAGCTCCAAAGACTTCGACTTCAGGTCGGTAACCGAGACTTCTCAGGTCAAGTCTGCCATGTGAGATCTCCTCAGCAATTCTCTGTGGAGAGAGACCGGTTACGAGTATGGCATTGCCTATTGCGTATGCTGCGCCTTCGCTTAATAGGTTCGCGGATTTGAGGTGATCGACAACTACGTTTGACATTGGAACACCGTACTCATCGACTCCATCTATCCCGAGAAGCCTACATATTGCTCTCTCTACACTAACTGTAGTATGTTCGTTGACGAAATTGTGCACTGCATCAGCTATCTTTCGAGAGTAATTCCGCGCTTCTTCTACTTTATTCCAGTCTAAGTTCAGTTTTCCTTTCATTCACAGCCTCCCACGATATTGCCTTTTATCAGCTCTATGAATTTTTTGTCAAGTCCCATAATACGGGCGATTGCAATAGCCTCCTTCGGAAAGATTACTTTGTCCCTCATTTCTATAAGTGAGTGGTCAACGTAGTAAGAAATCTCCCTGTCTCTTTCGGTTTCAATTCTGTGGTGATCAACACCTTTAATCATAAATAACTGGGCGGAGTTGATTTGGAGTGCCTCCTCGTAATGAGATGTGAAAATGGAGCGGCACTTGGGGTTGCGACCGAGATAATCGGCAGAGGCTATCAAGAAAGCGGGACCTTCAACAGGATTAGTGCTCCGACCGATCTCGTCGAACAGGAACAGGCCCGCGATTTCCGCTTGAACTATCTCGATTGCTTCTTTCAGGTGTTGAATTTCTCCCGCAAACGACGACAGACCATCGGTGAAAGACTGTTTGTCCCCGCTGAAATAAACCACCGACTCGTACACGGGAATAAAAGCTTTATTTGCAGGAACAAAGAGACCGTACTGAAACATTGTTTGAAGAAGAGCGACACTCCTGAGAAGAACGGATTTCCCGGTCATGTTACCGCCAACGATGACAACCTTTCGTCCAAAGTTTGCTGAAAATGGCTGGAACTCCTTCCCCTTTTTTCTGAGGCTCTCGGATATCTCTGGATTGAAGAGGTCTTCGAACTCATACTCTCCAGAAGAGATTTCTGGTTTCCTCAAGCCTAGCTTCTTATTCAGATCGGTGAGAGCGATTACTAGGTCTATGTTTCCGGTCTTGTTAATCGCTTCCTCGAGGACGTCACGATACTCTCTTAGTCTATCCGAAAGATCGGCTCTCACCCTCCTCTCAATCTCGAAGTTCTTCTGAACAAGTTCATCAAGACTCTTGGTATGTTCTCCACCTATTCGCTGTAACCTGTGAAGCTCCTCCCTAACCTCACCGAGTGCATCGTCGAAGTTATTGGAGATATAGAAGCTCTCTGTTTGGGAATTATCAGGGTCTAGAATTGAAAATACGGGCGAAAGGCATGGGAGTTGCATCCATGAGCCGCAAGTGCCTAGTTCTTCCCTAAGCTTTTCGCACCAGTAAGTGAAGCTCTTGATTTCAAAGAGCTCTATATCCTCAAGCAAATTTCCACCGGAGAGGTTTGAGATTGTCCCCCTAACATCCCGGATCCTTGATAAAATTCGCTTAAGTGAAGGTACGATCTCTTCCTTCTTGAGAATCTCCTCTTGCCTTCTGTGAATTTCTTCTATTGACTTTCTGGTGGTAAGAAAGGTGAGGTTGCGCAGCGCCTCTCTTCCAATAGGTGTTATTGGCTCAATGAGAGAGATTATGTATTCAAATCCGCAGTCAAGGTATTTCAATTTGCCGTCTCCTCCAGAACATCGATTACGGGAACACTGACAAACTTCTCCAGGGCTTCTACAAGCTCTCTTGACTTGACACTGAAACCTGTTGGCGAATAAGGGTTCACCGTTACCGCGATGAGATTGGCTGGATAAACAACTTCAAGTCTTCCTCCGGATCTTTCGTACTTCACGAGAGTCTGTTCGTCAACGAAAATACATGAAAAATCTCTAATTACTACTCTCGTTCCGGGTTCTGCAAGACGAAGCAAAACGGAAGATGTCAGTGATCCGTTTATGTAGATTGTTTTCCCCACAGTATCTGTGCTTGAGTACGATGCTGTCAAGGATGAGGAGGATAGTCTTTCAAAGACCCCATTATCATCTATCCATACACCGATCTCGAGGGGGAGTAGGCGATTTCGGAGCTCTCTTTCTGCACCGGGAAGAGAGATCAGCTTCACCGCAAAACGTGTCTTTCTTACTAATTCTTCTAAGTTCATCGACAGAGCGGCACCGGTTGCAAGGATTAATCCGTCCGATATTCGTGGAGCTCCGGGGCTAAGTCTCGATGTAGAACCATCTATAAGAACCTTATCACAGCCATAGGATTTCAACGTCTTTACAGTTTCGCACAGATAGTCCAGAATAGATGGCCCCGAAATTATTACTTCGCCAGCAGTCTCTGCTCTTGCGAAGACCGTTCTGCCGAGAGGGGATCTGTAATCCCTCAGGTCTAACACAGTGGCGGAAAACCGTCGGTTGTGGAAGTCCTTCTCGGATGTTGCGAAATAAGTGCCTTTACTGACATTGATCTCGGGCTTTTTATTCAGGAAAATCTGGTCTATCTTCTCACCTTCAAGTCCCGTTGATGTCAGTCCAACAGAGACTCCCTCTTTTCTAAACTCTCTCAACAGCCGATTAAGTACGACCGTCTTACCGGTGTTCTTTTCCAGGCCGATCACGGATACTGTTTCAATTCCATCGGTTAATTCTATGACGCTGATGGGAGGTCTCATTCTCCAGTGAAGAGCAGCAATGCTTCGCCGTCAACTGCCTTCTCTCCATTGCTCTTCTCGACAGTTGTACCAACCAGTAGTCTCTTTTTCTCTTCGTTTTTCTCGAGGATTTCGATAGTGATCTTCACTTCCTCTTCCAAAAAGATTGGCTTCAAGAACTTGACTTCTTGTTTCATGTAGATAGAACCCGGTCCAGGAAAGTCATTTCCAAGGATGGCCGAGATGATTCCTACAGAAAGCATCCCGTGAGCTATCCTCCTTCCAAAACGTGTGTTTTTCGCGAATTCTTCGTCAGTATGAACAGGATTCTTGTCGCCAGTCAACTCGGCAAATGAATCTACCATAGCTGTTGTGATCACTCTCTTTGTAGAGAAACTTTTGCCTTCATAGAAATCTCGAAATCTCATTTCTTCACCTTCTTTTCTTTCCACTTCTTAATTCTTTCTCTTCTCTGAAGGGTCGTGGGTTCGAAACTCATGGAATTTCCATAAAGAAGGTCGGAGACACCCGTAAACTCGTATTTCTCTTTATAGAGACTGTCATCAACGTCGCTGGAAGTATCCTCCGGCTCATGATACGTGGTGATTACTCCTTCATAATTTCTTAGAACGACTACTCTATCTGACTCGGAGATGTTGTACTGGGGCATCACTCTAATCTTACCGCCTCCGCCAGGGGCATCGACCACGAACGTTGGAACGCATAGTCCCGAAGTATTTCCAATCAAAGACTCCATGATTCCTATTCCTTTCCTTATGGAAGTTCTGAAATGGCCGATGCCTTGTGAGAGGTCACACTGATATATGTAATAGGGTCTAACTCGTATTTTGACAAGCTGGTGTACGAGCTCCATCATTATGTAGGGGGAATCATTCACTCCTCGAAGGAGAACGGATTGATTTCCCAACGGTATTCCTGCATCAGCGAGCATTTCGCATGCTCTCGTAGAATCGGGAGTGATCTCCAGTGGATGGTTGAAATGAGTGTTAATCCAAATCGGGTGGTATTTTCTCAGCATTTCTACAAGTTCGGGAGTCACTCGTTGGGGAAGAACGACAGGTGTCCTGGTGCCAATTCTGATTATCTCCACGTGGCGGATCTTTCTCAGCTCGCTAAGAATGTACTCGAGATATTCGTCTCCTACAAGCAATGCATCTCCTCCGGAGAGCAGCACATCTCTTACCTCTGGGGTTTGCCTAATGTATTCAAGTGCATCGTCAATTTCCTTTCTCGTTCTTGGCTTATCGAGTTGACCGGCAAATCTTCGTCGTGTACAATGCCTACAGTACATCGAGCACTGGTCTGTAATTAGAAAGAGGACCCTGTCGGGATATCTGTGAGTGAGTCCCGAAACCGGAGAGTCTTCATCTTCATGAAGTGGGTCAATCATATCCCATCTGTCGATTCTCAGTTCCTTGTCCGTGGGAACTGCCTGCCTTCTTATCGGGCATCTTTGATTGATTGGGTCCATGAGAGTTGCATAGTACGGTGTAATTGACATTCGAAGTGTTCTAAGGCACTCGGCAATTCCGAGGGCCTCTTCTTCGGTGATCTCAATGATCTGCCTCAGACCTTCAACCGACTTCACTCTGTTGGCAACCTGCCAGCGCCAGTCACTCCATTGAGCAGTAGTAACCTCTTTCCACATTGGAATTTCCCTGTAATCTCGCATTGCTCCACCTCAAATGTATAGCTTCTGAAAAAGCCTTCTAATACTGTCTGATTCTCTCAAAATGTCCAACGCAAGCTCATCGTGGCCTTTGGTGTACCCGTTCCCGATGATCATGGTAATATCCTTCCCGACACCTTCTGCTCCTAGGGCCGCTCTGGTAAAGGAGGTGGCCATGCTGAAGAAATAAACTATGCCTTCGTTTTTGGTAACGAGTATCGAGCTCATCTCAGTGTTGGGAACATTCACATTGTTTACTACCACATCACAGAGCTTACCTGCTGTCAGTTCGTGAATCTTATTGTAAACTTCAAGAGGCTTTGTTGCATCTGCAATAACTACCTCATGGGCAAGGTTAAGCTCTCGGATCCTCTTCGCATTTTCTTCAGAATATTCTACTACAATCACTTTTCCTGAGTCACCGCATTTCTTCATCGCTTGGTAGCAACATAACACTCCGGATTTTCCGCCACCCCCAAGTATTGCTACACTCATACCACGCTGCACAAGCTTGTCGACTTGCGCCGGAGCTCCCGCAACGTCCAGAACTGCAAGGGCCATCTTAGCGGGAATATCTGATGGCAGTTTTGCGTATATCCCACTCTCAAACAGTATAGCCTTCCCTTCGACATCCACCTGATCTTTTTCGAGATGCACCTTCAGAATCCTCTCGATTTTCAGCGGCGTCAAGGATAGCGAAACAAGTGAGGCAATTCTGTCGCCAACTTCTAATTTACGGTCTTTAAGGGCTTCTCCTATCCGCGAGACTCGACCAATTAGCATTCCTCCTGAGCCTGTAACTGGATTCTGAAGCTTCCCCCTATTGTTGACTATATCGATTATCATGGCAGCGATTCCCAATTCATCGTCTTTGCAAGCTTCTCTCATCTGGGTGAAACTAGCGGAGTCAACGTTAAGGGTTTCCACATCAACGGAGATTTCATTGTCATAAAGATCCTCTGAGTTGTCAATTTTTCTCGCTGCTTGAGGGAGAAATCCGAGCGGCTCAATAACTCTATGGCTCCCAAATGGGCATCCCTTCATTTATCTTTCCTCCTAATTCCAAGTATTTCTCTTGCTTCGTTAGGAGCTGCTATGTCTCTGCCCAACTCTTTTGCGATTCTCACTACTCTCTCCACCAGCTGAGCGTTAGAAACCGCAAGCTCTCCCCTTCTATAGTAGATATTGTCTTCAAATCCCACTCTAACATGTCCTCCCATCAGGATGGCAACTGTTGCCAAAGGGAGCTCATACCTACCAATTCCTGCTGCGGTCCAGGTACTGTCAGTCGGTATATTGTTAACCATGTGAATCAGGTCTTCGATATTCCCTGGGCAGGCACCCGGAACACCAAGAACAAAGTCAAAGTGTATTGGGCTTCTTAACAGTCCTTTTTTTTGCAAACGTAGAGCATTTTCTATCATGCCTCTTTCAAATACCTCTATCTCAGGCTTTATTCCTTTCTCTTTCATCTCCAGAGCGAAATACTCCATTGTTTTCTCTGAATTGAAGAAGACATCATCTCCAAAGTTGCACGTTCCGGCAGAGAGGGTCGCCATCTCCGGATTGATCTCAAGAGGTTGAGATCTCTCTTCCACTTTATGCCATACTGCTCCACCGGTGGATGGCTGGAATATCAGATCGCACTTGCTTCTGATTCTTTCCATGATTTCTCTATAGATTTCACGATCTTGTGTGGGCTTTCCAGACGAGTCTCTTGCGTGAACGTGGACAATGCTCGCTCCTGAGAGAAAACAATCGTATGCTGCCTCCGAGATTTCTTCAGGAGAAACCGGTAGCGCCGGTTGTTGTTTTTTCGTGACTTCTGCACCGGTAAGAGCTGCAGTGATTATCAACTTATCCATCGTTTTTCCTCTGCTTGTTCTTGGGTACTACGCATGTACCACTAGCTCTGCATACTAGGACAGGTTCAGAAAGGCTCTCAGCCGCGGAATCATTGATATCAGGTCTTGCCTGAGCAACTTTGAAGGCTTGAAATGTCATCTTTCTAGAGGTGTTGCCTCTAGAGACAATTTCCCCTGTTGCTTCAATGTAATCCCCTGCGTAGACGGGAGCGAGAAACTCAACGTTATCATAGGCTTTGAAAAGCCCTTCATCGCCATCGCTTTTAATCAAGAGCTCAGTAGCCACGTCTCCGAACATCTGAAGGATTCTTGCTCCATCAACAAGGTTTCCCCCGTAATGAGCATCATGAAGACTCATTCTCACTCTAACCATCGTCTTTTCCAAAACAACACCTCCTTCATTTATTTTGCCTTCAAACTGTAACTTTATCAAAGCTCGCCGGCGCTAATTAGAAGCGTACAGGGTCGAACAATACTTTCTATGTCTCTCTTTCTATTCTGTTATACACGATTTTTCCGAAAAATTACCTCTCCGCCTTTGCCGGGTAAAGCTCTACCTTTCTGGTATGCTATAGATATCGGATCTATCGGGAAGGAGAGATGTGCATGGTCAAGACTCTAATAATGGCTGGGGGAATAGGGGAAAGGCTTTGGCCTGTTAGCGTAAAAAAAAGACCCAAGCAATTTCACAAGTTTGGGTCAAACAAAACGATGATTGAAGAGACTATCGAAAGAATGGAGGAGCTTACCGACGAGACAATCATAATTACTACAAGAGAGCAATATCCTCTTATGCAGTACTATCTGCCTCTCTTCCCGAGTGAAAATGTGATTTTCGAGCCGATGAGAAGAAACACTGCTCCCGCCATCGCTCTCGGGAGCAGTAGGTTTTCTCCCGAAGACACTATGGTTATTGTTCCCGCAGATCACGTAATAAGAGATAAAGAGAATTTTCTGAAGACGTTAAGGACGGCGATCAGATTTGCTGAGTCTCACGAATCGCTTGTTACTATAGGAATAACTCCCACACATCCCTACACAGGCTATGGATACATAGAGAGGGGGAATGTGGTTGATGAAAACGATGAGGTCTATGCGGTGAAGAAGTTCCACGAAAAGCCTGACTACGAGACTGCTCAGCAGTATTTTCGGTCAGGCAGGTTTCTTTGGAATTCGGGGATGTTTGTTTGGAGGAAGAGCGTTTTTGATTCAGAGCTCTCAGAGAACTTCCCCGATCTATTTTCTGTAATCTGCGAGATCAAAGACAGGCCCGAAGAAATCGAAGAGATCTATGAGAGACTTCCGAAGATTTCGATTGACTACGGTCTAATGGAAAGGTCTTCTAGAGTTGTTACTGTGCAGGGGAATTTCTACTGGAATGACATAGGGTCCTGGGATGCGGTTTATGATTTGCTAATTAAAGACAAGAACGGGAACGCAATTGAAGGAGAATTCTCAACAAGAGAGGTGAAAAACTGTTTGCTGATCAATCACACACAGAAGAAGCTGGCAATATCCGGCATTGATGGCTATATTTTGGTGGCGAGTAGTGAGGGAACTCTATTATGCAAAAGAGGAGAGTCACAGGAAATAAAAGAGATAATAGTGTAAGGAGGAGAAAAGTGGATAGAAAACTTGACGAAATTGTGATTTCCCTGAAGGAGGAACTGGTAAGATCAATATCCGATTCAATTAAAATCAAGTCGGTTCAGGATACTCCGGTGGATGGCGGTCCCTTTGGCAAAGGAGTAAGGGATTCGCTTGATCAAACTATCAAGCTGGCGCAGAAGCTAGGCTTTGAGGCAAGGAACGCCGATGGGTATGTAGGCATAGTAGATTATGGATTGGGCGAGACTTTCGGTGTTCTTGGTCACCTTGATGTAGTTCCAGAAGGAGAAGGTTGGGAAGTTCCACCTTACAGCGGCCTGGTGAAGGACGGAGAGATCTGGGGAAGAGGAACTCAGGATGACAAAGGCCCTATGATTGCAGCACTTTATGCTCTCAAGGCAGTAAAGAACTATGTTAAGAAGCCCTCCAAGAGGATTAGGCTGATTTTCGGAACAAACGAAGAAACTGGCTGGGAGTGTATGAAGTACTATGTCAAGCACGAAGAAATCCCAGATTTTTCTGTGACACCCGATGCCGCTTTTCCTGTGATTTTTGCGGAGAAAGGAATAGTGAATTACGGGATTTCAGCACCTGCCATCAGTAGAGAGAAAGGGCTGGTAATCGAGAACTTGACTGCCGGAGAAGCACCAAACATGGTTGCTTCGTCAGCAAAGGTAGTTCTCAGGGGTGCAGACGACGAGATTCTAGAGAAAATTCGCTCCTTCTCACCGAAAAATAATACTAAACTAGAGATAAATAAGTCGGATAGAAGAGTTGAGATTTCGATAACGGGAGTCTCCGCTCACGGATCCACCCCAAATAAAGGGCAGAGCGCATTGGCAGCTCTGGTAGATCTTCTCGCGGAGCTTCCTCTGGAAGATTCTGAGATGAAGAGGCTTTTGAGTACAATAAGAAACAAGATTGGTTACGAATTCTATGGCGAATCGTTAGGAATTTCCGGAAGGGATTCGATGTCTGGAGAATTGACTCTCAATATGGGAACTCTCAGGCTTCAAGCCGGAGTCCTGAAGCTTGTAATTAATATCAGATACCCCGTTTTCTTCAATGAAGCAATGATAAGATCGCAGATTGAAGAGGTTTTCAATGGATTCCGGGTCGAAAGCTTTCATCACCAGAAGCCGCTTTATGTATCTCCCGAATCGGAATTGGTAAAGATGTGCAGAGAAGTATATAAGGAAGTGACGGGAAATGATGAAGAACCGATAGCTATTGGTGGAGGAACATATGCCCGGGCAGTGCCAAATGCCGTGGCTTTCGGAGCTTTGTTGCCCGGAAACGTTGAACTGGCCCATCAGCCAAATGAAAGGATATCGATTGAAGATGTTCTTCTTGTGGCAAGAATTTACGCTCAGCTATTCCTTAGGTTTTTGCAGACCTGAGTAAGAAGCAGCTTGCGTGACAAGTCAATCAAGGGCCGAAGAAATTGTTACTCGGCCTTTTTTTGATCCCGGATGCTGCTAATCAACAACGTTTTTCAGCCACTTCCATGTCAAAGTCCTTCTGACTCCCAGAATTGCCTTGAAGAGTTCTTCAATCATCATCGCGACGTAGACGAGAGTGAGCGGCCATTTCAGTACCAGTCCGGTGACGGCCACAAGAGGAATTCCCACTCCCCAAAGCGATGCAATCTCGATGATCATAGCTGCTCTGGTGTCTCCTCCGCTTCGGAGAACTCCAACGATGTTCACTGCATTAAACATTTTGATTGGCTGGGAGATGCCCACAATGATAATTATGGTTAGGACAATATTCTTGAGTCCCTGATCTATATTGTAGAAATTCACGATGATCCTCGAAAGCAGAATGATGATGAGGCCGGTTGCCACTGCGGTCATCACAGTAAGCTGAAGCAGCTTCTTTGCGTTATACTTTGCCTGAGTGAAGTTATTTCTTCCCAGTTCTGCTCCTACCATGACAACTGTCGCTGAAGCTAATCCGCCAAAAATGACGAACCCGAAGTTTTCGATGGTGCTGGATATATTCCTGGCAGCTATAAACTCAGTACCCATTCTTGCCATAACAAGCGAGTACATTGTAATGCCCAGGCTCCACAAAAACTCATTTACTATCACTGGAGTAGCATATTTCATAAGCCTTTTGAAAAAAGGAGCTTCGAACTTGAAGGCGAATTTAGAAAGCCTTACAGGGGTTTTCCTTCGCAAGACAATATTGACAAAAATCACGAACTCCACAAATCTTGACAGGAGAGTTGCTAGTGATGCTCCATAAACACCTAGAGGTTGGATCGGTCCAAAACCAAAAATCAGCACGTAGTTCACCACTGTATTGATCGACAGAGCGACAAGACTTACATACATAGGGATTCTGGCTTTTTCCACTGTTCTCAAAGCCATCGCGATAATAAAAGAAAATGATGTCAGGAACGTTGAAAAGGCTACTGGCCTTGCATATGTCGCGCCGGTTCTTATTACTTCAGTATCGGTAGTGAAGATCATTAATACTCTTTCGGGGAAAAAGAACAACAGCACAAAGAATACAACGGCGGCTCCCATGGTAATGTAGAGAATGTGCCCGAGCGTCTTCTCGATGTTCTTTTCGTCTCTTTTTCCCCAGTACTGCGAAACGAATATTCCGGCTCCGCTAGAAACTCCAAAGGTGAGAATATTGAGAATAAAGACCACCTGATTCACCAGACCCACGGAAGCTATTGCGGTTGTGCCTAATTGTCCAATCATAAGGTTGTCAATGAGATTGAGGCCGGTAGATATTAGATTTTGAAGTGTTATAGGTATCGCAATGGAAAGCATTCGCCTAGTGAAATCCTTCATATCGACCTCCAAAAATTGAACCGTTGAATTATACAGCTATTTCTCGAGATAGGCAATAGTACGACCGAAGAAGCAAAAGCACCATAAGTTGCTATAATGATGATAATAAGTATTTCGCATTATAAAGGGGTGTCTCTGTGAAGAAAATCGGAATAATCATTTGTGGTCGGTATCAGAGTTGTGGGGGAGGGAAATGTCTCAGAGCAATGAGAGAACATGTGGGTGGTTTTTCCATTTATCCTGATGAAGAAGAACTGGTTCTTGTCGGTTATTCTTATTGTGGAGGCTGTCCGGGGGGAAATGTAGAATACGTGCCTCAAGAAATGATCAAGAACGGAGCCGAAGTAATTCATCTCGCAACTGGAATGGTGGTGGGTTATCCACCTTGTCCACGACTAAGTCAATTCAAGGAGTTCATTGAGAGTTACTATGAGATTCCAGTCGTGATTGGGACTCATCCCATACCAATGAAATATCTCACCGCCCACGAGAAGCTTTCATTCTGGGAGAAATCAGACATGTATGAAAAAGCGGAACACCTGATGAAAGAGGATAGGGAGATAATGAAGGCGTATGACTGATCCGGAATCTCCCGATCTTGTCGGGCCTGAAACCGGGGGAAGAGATGATTAGTGAGAAAAGAATCTCTCAGTATATTCGAAGCGCACTGAGCACTATCAGTGCCGACAGAGAATCGAAAGAGAAAATTAGAAGAGAAATGAACTACGATATCCAAAACAAGGTCTTCGACAGCGGTAAAGGGGATCCTTTTGAAGTGCTGGGAAACCCCGCTTCGTATGCCAGAGAATTTATAGAAGAGAGGAAATCGACTTACCCTCAGGTTCGCACGAGGTTTTCTCGGACTTGCGGTATCGGAGGCCACGCCGGTTATGAATTTATTTCTAAGGCAACTGTTTTAGGCCTGCCTTTCATCCACATTAATACGCGTCCGTTTGGAGTTGCAAAAGGCATCATTGCAGTCGTGAATGTGGCAATCGGAGTGTTGGCCATTGGTGGAGTTTCAATCGGACTTTTCAGCTTTGGAGGGGTAGCGCTTTCTCTTCAGCTTTCTCTGGGTGGATTGTCTGCCAGTCTTTTCTCTACATTTGGCGGATTGGCAACTGCGTTGTATCTAGCAGGCGGGGGCCTTGCGGTTTCTTATGATTTTGCAGTGGGAGGAGCAGCTATTGCCAGAAACTACGCGATAGGAGGCTTTACATCTGCAAGAGTGGCTATTGGAGGAGAGGCTAGAGGTGTAACTGCAATATAAGAGCAGAGTGGAGTTGGGGATTACCTTCTCAGATTGCCAAGAACGGCCGACCAGATAATTGACTTTGTGATCTCAAAAGGTGAAGAAGTCAGCGCCGTATTTGAATGGGCCGTTAGGCTGATTTATTGACTCTTAGAGACGGCCCCCCCATTAGAAGCTTCACTTTCCTATCTCATTCTGAGTTGGTTCTTCGGATATGATAACCAGTCTGCTTTTGTCAAATCCCGGCAGAAGCCAGACGGACGCGGTTCCCAATTCTCTTCATATCTGTTCCGATTTGACCATAACCTTTTTCATTGGAATGACACATATGAAAAACAATGGCAGACGGTTTGATGTAAACTATTATCTGTTGGATGGGAGGTAGACTATGATAGAGAGATATGCGCTTTCCCCCCTAAAAGAACTTTGGGAACTGGAAGCCCAGTATGAGAGATGGCTCGAAGTGGAACTGGCCGTCGTCAATGCCTATGAGAAGACAGGGCGAATTCCTCAAGGAACACTTGAAAAGATGAAGTCCGCAGCAAGAATTGATTTGGAAGCGATTGCCGAAATTGAAAAGCAAGTAGATCACGATGTCATTGCTTTCATAAAGTTCGTGACACAGGGAATGGGGGATGAAGCCCGTTATTTCCATCTTGGATTAACATCATCCGATGTTGTGGACACTGCCCTTTCGCTTGCCGTTAGAGAGTCCGGGCGCCTTATTGTCGGGTCTCTGGAACAGCTCTCGAGAGCACTGAAAGAAAAAGCAGTTGCCTATAAAGATGTAGTATGTATGGGTAGGACTCACGGCATACATGCTGAACCCACTTCGTTTGGGCTGAAGTTTCTATCGTTCTTTGTTGAAATAGAGAGGGCGATCCTTCGCTTGAACGTAGCTATAGATGGTTGCTCAGTTGGGAAACTGAGTGGAGCCGTTGGAAACTACGCTAATATTTTGCCGGAGATCGAGAGTATTGCTCTGGGCGAGCTCGGTCTGAGGCCGACCGCTGTTTCCTCCCAGATCATCCCGAGGGATATACACGCCGAGTTTCTTTCGGCGCTGGCAATTACGGCCTCTTCAATAGAGAGAATGGCTGTGGAGTTCAGGCATCTCCAGAGAACAGAGGTCCTGGAAGTTCAAGAGCCATTTAAGAAGGGGCAGAGAGGTTCTTCCGCTATGCCTCACAAAAAGAATCCCATTATATGTGAAAGGCTCACCGGTATGGCGCGTTTGATAAGAAGTTACGCAGGTGCTTCACTAGAAGATATCGCCCTTTGGCATGAAAGGGACATCTCCCATTCCAGTGTAGAGAGAGTAATCCTGCCGGATGCGACACTGCTTCTGTATTATATGGCTGAGAAGTCTGTTTATCTTGTGAGCAATCTTGTTATCTATCCCGAAAGAATGAGAGAAAACTTCAAGGCCTCCAGAAACCTTGTTTTCTCCCAGAGGGTCATGTTGGCCTTGATCGAAAAGGGCATGTCGAGAGAGGAAGCTTACCGGTTGGTACAGGAGTTATCAATGGATTGCTGGAACGGCAATCTTGATTTCAAACAGTTGGTTCTGACTAATCAAGTGATCACAGGGCTCATGAATTCAGAAGAGATTGGAAGACTTTTCAATCCTGATTATTTTTTGAGAAACGTTAATTGCGTATTTGAGAGAGTTCTTAATGGAGGTTGACCGAGTGAAGAAACTGGCCGTTGTTGGAGCCCAATGGGGCGATGAAGGAAAAGGAAAGGTTGTCAATTACTTTTCCAGGGATTTTGAGTGGATAGTAAGGTTTTCCGGTGGCGCAAATGCCGGTCATACGATCTATGTTGGGGATAAAAAGTATGTGAATCATCTTTTGCCCTCGATAAATCCTGTGATTGATTCAAAGGGCTTTCTTGGTGCAGGGATGGTAATAGATGTCGGGCAGTTGATTGAGGAACTGAAAATCCTGGAAAGAGATTTCCCGGGCATCTCCAGTAGATTCTATCTTGATCCCGAAGCCTTTATCGTTCTTCCCTGGCACAAAGAGGAAGACCTTTTGCTTGAGAAGATGCGCAAGGTACCGATCGGCACAACGGGAAGAGGTATAGGACCCGCTTATACCGACAAGGCATCGAGAGAGGGGCTGAAGCTCTTCGTCCTCTTTGACGAGGCACTCTTGAGACAAAGACTCGAAGCGATATATCACATGAAGAGAAGCAAGTATAACAGGGATTTCGCTGTCTCTATAGAGGAAATGTTGGTCTATCTGCAAGGTTTTAGAGCTGAGCTTGAAAGGCTCAGCGTCAATTTCACAAGTGCGGTAGATATGTATAGAGTCTTCAGGAGTACTTCCGTCTTGTTTGAAGGAGCTCAGGGTGTTCTTCTGGACCTGGATTTTGGCACATATCCCTTTGTGACATCCGGGGCGTGTATGGCTCATGGAGTATCCTCGGTAGGTTTCTCTACTTTTGAACTAGACGGTGTCTACGGGGTTCTCAAAGCTTACACAACTCGGGTAGGAGCCGGCCCCTTTCCGACAGAAGAGGCCTCCGGGGTAGGTGAGCTACTGCGGGAAAGAGGAAAGGAATTCGGCGCAACAACAGGTAGAGCACGAAGGATAGGCTGGCTGGATCTTCCCGCTCTTAGATATGCAAAAATCAGGTCTGGTCTAACGGGCCTCGTTATTACGAAAGGAGACGTACTGAACGGACTGGATGAAGTGAAAGTCTGTGTGGCGTATGATGTCGATGGAGTCGTAAAGGAATTGCCTTCCACTTCGTATGATTTCTTCAGAGCAAAACCAATTTACGAAACTGTTAGTGGATGGCCCGTTACTGATCACATAAACTTCCTGAAGTACATGACTTTTATCGAAAGAGAAACGGGTGTCGAGATTGACTACATCTCATATGGGCCGAAAACTGAAGAGATGAAAACCAGGAACGATCTTATAATGAACATATAGCCCGGTTTTGGGGAAGGAGGGAAGGCAGAGAATGGAAATACTACTCACGAACACGATGTCACGAAGAAAGGAAGTCTTCAAGCCGTTAAGGGAAGGCGAGGTGGGCATATATACTTGTGGACTCACTGTTTATAACTTCGCTCACATTGGTAACCTGAGGGCGTACGTCTTTGCCGACACCCTCAAAAGGATGTTTCTTTTCAACGGGTACAAGGTCAATCATGTCATGAATATTACTGATGTGGGCCACTTGACCGGAGACGAGGATGAAGGCGAGGACAAGATGGAAGCCGGTGCAAGACGCGAGGGGAAAACCGTCTGGGAGATAGTGGACTTCTATACCGAGGCTTTCTTCGACGATCTGAAGAGATTGCGCATCATCTTCCCAACTGTCACATGTAGGGCAACCAGGCACATAGACGACATGATTGACATGATACGCAAGATAGAATCTAACGGATACACATATGTCGCTGGTGGAAACGTATATTTCGACACTTCGAAACTGCCGGACTATGGAAAGCTGGCAAGGCTTAAGCTTGACGAGGACAATACGCGTTCTAGAGTGGAAAGCGATCCCTATAAAAGAAACCCCTTTGATTTCGTCCTGTGGTTTACTCGATACAAGTACGATAGCCATGCAATGCAGTGGGACTCTCCGTGGGGCAGAGGTTTTCCGGGATGGCATATCGAGTGTTCTGCGATGTCTTCGAAGTACCTCGGTGAAAGATTCGACATCCATACGGGCGGCATAGACCATATTCCAATTCATCACACAAACGAGATTGCCCAGAGCGAGGCCGCTTTCGGTCATGAATGGGTTAATTACTGGCTCCATTCTGAATTCCTCGTCATCGGCGAGGGGGAGAAGATGTCCAAATCCTTGGGCAACTTCATTACTTTGCAGACGCTGATCGACAAGGGTTACGATCCTGCAGAGTATCGATACTACCTTCTGGGAGCTCACTATAAGAAGCAGCTGGCTTTCACACTCGAGGCTCTCGATGGAGCGAAAAGCGCCATGAAGAGGCTTACAACTAAGATAGGAGAATTGAAGGGATCAGAAGCACCTGTTAGTAAACTCAATTCAGTGCTTCTGAATGAATTTCATGAAGCAATAAACGACGATCTGAATACACCCAGGGCACTCGCTGTTTTGTGGAAGGTAGTAGACAGCGAGGATCTCCGTCCTGGCGAAAAGCTCTCATTGATCAACGAATTCGACAGAGTTCTTGGACTAGGTCTTTCCGAAATCGAAACTGAGGTAATTCCCGAAGAAGTAGAAGAGCTTGCAAACCAGAGAGATCAGGCTCGAAGGGGCAAGGACTGGAAGAAAGCAGATGAACTGAGGAAACTGATTTCTGAAAAGGGATATGAAGTTCTAGACGAAAGAGACGGATACAAAATAAGAAAGAAGTGAATCGCAGCGAATACCGGTAGATGAAGAGTTTTCCGTGAATTCAACGCTTCTCGATGTCACGTTTGCAGTAGGATCTTGGCCTAAGATCTGTCTTCAAGCAGAGTTTTTTGACTTGTGAAGAAGATTTTTATTACAGGTTCGGTTTTCTTCATGGTTTTCGCTTCAAACAACGATCTGTCCATCCGTACCATATCGTACGATATCAATACTTCAGTTTATGAACTCAGAACCAATAGGTAAATGACAAAGGACTTCTGTTCATTGCCTTTCTGAAGACTTGGTCCGCCATTATTGCGGGTATTTAACTGATAATTTATATCGGCTTAACTGAGAAGAATCTCCATGCTGTTAGAATATTTGTGAAAGATATAACAAATTAGGAGGTATTTGTATGCCAGATGCGAATTTCAGAGTGAGAGCAGTTTCGGAAAGTCCGACGCGAGTTGCCGTAAAGGCAAGGAATTTTACTATGATAGTTGATGAGCCACCAAATCTCGGTGGTGACGATAAGGGTGCCAATCCTGTCGAGTATGTTTTGGCCGCATTGGCCGGCTGTTTGAATGTAGTCGGACATCTTGTAGCAAATGAGATGGGCTTTCAAATAGACAAGCTGGAGATCGATGTTTATGGCCCGCTGAACCCGGCCAGATTGTTTGGCAAATCGTATGAAGACAGAGCGGGTTACAAGGAGATAACCGCAGAGATGAAGTTTGATACCGACGCAGATGAAGAGACGCTAAAGAAATGGGTCGAGGCTGTGGAGGACCGTTGCCCAGTCACTGACAACCTGGGAAATTCTACACCGGTAAGGGTGGTTGCAAAAGAGCTTACATAGGTCTGATAAATCTGAAAGGGCTCCTTCAGAGGAGCCCTTTCAGATTCTAATAACCGGACGATTCGTTGACCGGAAAGAACTGGACCGGAGTCTCGAGCTCATTATGCCCGCTGCTGAAAAAAGATAGAGTCACGGCGTTCTCAATTTCCGGGTGCCAGGTTGTAGTTGCACTGGAGCCAGAGAAGCCGTAATAGCCCAGGAGGTCGCCTTTGTCGATCTCTTTGTTTCCATTGAAATCTCTCCAGACCCTTATTTTGATGTAATTTTCCGTGAGTCCGCTTACGTAAAATGAACCGTCTGCCTCAACTTCGGCTTCCTTCAGAACCTCACCCGAAGTGGAGAGGATTTGGACCAAGAGAGGTCTCCGCTCTTCGTCGAAATTTAGAGCATCGCATGCCTGAATAAGGCCGTATCCATAGTACTGATCCCATCCCGGATCTCCCAGATCAAGGGCCGTTTCCCGAAGGATCTTCCTGATGATCTCTTCGCCAGAAGAATCTCTGCCTGCGTAACCTTGTGCCATCAAGAGAGCCGCAAGCCCCGTTACATGTGGCGCCGCCATCGAAGTGCCAGACATAGCGGAATAAGTGTTTCCCTCGCCAAACGAGTATCCCGTGCTCAATATCTGTGAGGATGACGAACCTCCCGGAGCGACAAAGTCAAGATGTTCTCCGTAGTTCGAATAGCTTGCCCTTTGCATCGTATTGTCGACTGCGCCTACTGATAGTACTTCTTCGTAGGAAGCCGGATAATATGGCCTTGAGGAATAGTAATTGCCTGAGGCAGCTATCATCAAGACTTCATTTTCCGATGCGTATTGGATGGCTGCTGCAACAACCGGAGAGTCCGGTCCTGCAAGGCTCATGTTTATAATCTTTGCTCCGTGATCAACCGCGAAGATGATGCTTCTAGCGAGTATGTCATCAGTGGTTTTTCCTTCTTCGAAAATTTTGATTGGCATAATTGTGCGGTGCTCTCCCCATGTAATCCCCGAAACCCCGAGAGAATTGTTTGTTCTTGCAGCAATCGTACCTGTAACATGGGTTCCATGGGATTTAACGGGATCGTAATCTGTAGGGTCATCATCACCGTTTATTAGATCGTATCCCGGAAGAAAGACACCTTCTAAATCCGGATGATCCAGCCTAGCGCCCGAGTCAATAACAGCTACAACAACCGTTGACGATCCCCTTGCAATTGTCCAGGCTTGAGGCATCTGAATCATCGGGTAGTTCCACTGATAGGGATACAACGGATCGTTGGGGACACTCTCCTCGGATTGAAGAGTGAAAATCTTTTCCGGCTCGATTGATTTAACTCCTTCAATGCCATACAACGAAGATGGATCGTTTGTTTTCACAACTGCATAGCCAAGAGACCCATCTCTTGAATAGAACTCATCAAGAATCTCTAGTCCAGAAACGCCTGAGATTATTCCTGAATTAAACCCTCTATCAAATAGGACAACAAATTGATTACTCAGGAAACCCTGCTCAATGTCTTTAGCGGAAAACGTGGGAGAATATGCCGCAGTTCTTTGAAAATTATCGATAACTGGAGTTTCTGGAAAGTAAGGAATGACCTGACCTGAAAGAGAGTAATAAACCTCGGGTTTGATGCATCCCGTTAGCGAAAAACAAAGAACAATAAAAAGCGTAATCAAGAGCGCGAAAAATTTCCTAAGCAGCATCTGAACCTCCGGATCTAGATAGAAAGATTGTACCATCATCTCTGAAGCATTGTATTCATTTGACAAATCGATTTAGATAACAACCACGAATGGAAACACGCAAACAAAAAAAAGCGGCCGCTAGGCCGCTTTTTGCTAATTATTATCTCAAGTTTTCTTTCCAAGTTCAGATGTACAGTTAGGACACCTCACTGCATCGATAGGAATCGATGTGTGACAGAAAGGACAGGTCTTGGTTGTTGGTGCAGCCGGAGCCTCTTCTTTCTTCAGTCTGTCCCGCATTTTGTTGATTGCTCTTATAATCAAGAAGATAACAAAAGCGAGAATAATGAAATTAATAATCGCGTTGATGAAAAGACCGATGTTTATAGTTGCTGCACCGGCCGCTTTTGCCTCTGCGAGTGTTGCATAAGATTCCCCTGATATGTTTATGAATAGGTTGCTTAAATCAATGCCGCCTGTGAATAGACCGAGAATTGGCATCAGTATGTCGTCTACAAGAGATCTCACAATTACTTGAAACGCACCACCGATTATGATACCAACAGCAAGATCAATGACGCTGCCGCGACTGATAAACTTCTTGAACTCTTTCCACACACCACTCACCCCCTCTACTGTGAAGTTATGGAAACATTATAATCTGGTTTAATTCCAAAAGCAAAGTCCAAAACACTCTTAATAAGCGGTTCGTTTTGATCTACTCACCAACACCATTATTAAAATTAGACTCTGCATTGCTTTCGATTGAGCTTCAGAGATCTCCAAAACATCATCTCAATAAGCGACAGCCTGCCCGTCTCTTCTGGGATCGGCTCCTCCAAATAGTATTCCAATATCTCTGTTGAACAAGACGGCATGAACCCCACCGAAGTAGGGATCATAGTCGTTTCTTACAGTTATGTCATGCCCCATTTCGATTAGCCTATTGTAAGCGTTAATTGATATCCTTCCTTCTATGGACATCGGGCCAGTCTGTGTCCTAAATACTCTGGGTGCGAGAATTGCTTGCTGTACAGTCATTCCGTGGTCAATGATGTTGCTTATCGTTTGAGCCACAGTAGTGATAATCCGTGTACCTCCTGGCGCGCCGATAGCCATATATGGTTCACCTTCAGGATCAATAACCAGAGTAGGACTCATGCTACTGAGAGGTCGTTTGCCAGGTTCGACTGAGTTTGCTGAGCCGGGGGTTTTTACGAAGTCGTCCATGTGATTATTGAGAATAATTCCTGTTGTCGGTACAACAACGCCGGAACCAAAGAAGTAATTTATGGATTTTGTAATAGCAACCATGTTTCCTTCTCTGTCCATAACAGAAAGATGAGTAGTGCTTCCGCTTTCGAACTTCCAGGGGTCACCGGGCTCGACGGATTCAAGTGGAATGCGCTTATCGATTTTCTCAGCAAGGATCCTAGCATAATCTTTCGAAGTTAGTCCCTCGAGAGGAACATTTACAAAGTCAGTATCTGCCATGTATTTTGATCTATCTGCAAAAATCAGTTTCATTGCCTCCGACCAGATGTGGATCGTCTCGGCTGTGTTGTCTCCCATCGATCCGACATCGAAATTTTCCATAATATTTAGGAGTTCAATCACATGAGTTCCTCCAGAGCTGGCAGGTGGAACTGACAGAATAGTGTAACCTCGATACGTGCCAACAACTGGTTTGCGAACCTTCACTTCATAATTTGCAAGATCATCCATTGTCATTACTCCGCCGCGTTTCTGAACTTCGGCCACAATCTTCTCGGCAATTTCCCCAGAATATATCGCATCTTTCCCGTTCTCTACGATAGATCTTAGCGTATCGGCCAAGTCCTTTAGTACAATAGTCTCACCCACTTCATAAGGAATACCTCCATACTTCAAATAGAGGTCTACGCCATTTTCCATCATCATTATCTTCTCGTAGTTATCGCTAATAATTGAAAAAAGGTTAACTGTTACGGGGATTCCCTTCTCGGCCCAGTCTATGGCCGGCTGAATTACTTCTTCTCGAGAGAGCGTTCCGTAGTTTTCAAGAGCGTACAACAGGCCAGCGACTTCACCTGGAACCCCGACGGCCTTTCCTCCGATGACGCTCTCATAGTTTACTGGGCGATTATTCTCGTCAAGATTGAAAAAAGTGGGGCTTGTAGCGTTCGGTGCAGTTTCTCTGAAATCAATAACTACTGCTTCGTCCATATCGGCCAGCTTAATTATCATGAATCCTCCGCCGCCAATTCCAGAAGCATTAGGTTCCAGAACTCCTATCGCAAATGCCGTAGCTATCGCAGCGTCTACCGCATTCCCTCCCATCTCGAGAATTCTAACGCCTACTTCTGAGGCTTCGGGTTTTGCGGCCGCAACAACTCCATTTCTTCCCTCTGCATCCCTTCCATAAAGGTTAAGAGGGTTCGATGCCAGGACGGTCCCAGCGATTAGTATTGATACAAGAAGAAACATGGTTTTTCTCATTTTTCTCTCCTCCTTAAACATGAGATTACCTTAACGTATAAGTCTAGCATTTCTGGCAACTGAAATTTCTTCGATGTCAGACTTTCCAATGGGTTCTTTGTGTTGAACATTCAGTTTTCAAGAACGGAGGATTAGTCTAGTATAATCTTATTGGTGATCGTATGCGAGAAATTGTCGATTTTATAAGAACGACTGTTTTGAAGTGGGGCTATCGAGGGGCTGTGATAGGAATAAGCGGAGGAATAGACTCCGCGGTGGTAGGTAAGCTAGCCGTAGATGCCCTAGGTAATAGAAACGTATTTGGCCTTCTAATGCCCGAACGCGACTCTTCGAAGGATACCCTGGAGGATTCGAAGCTCGTAGCGCACTTCCTGGGAATAGACTTCAAAATCAAGAACATAAGTTCGATTCTCCGTGCTGTTGGTTGCTATAGACTTCAACCGCCGGCCCTTTTAATACCTCAGTCGGTTAAGGAAAGGTATGTAAGGGATAAGTGGCAGCAGCTTTCTTCAGACCCTTTCCTTGACGACCTGGCCGACAGGGGCAGTGAAGAATTCAAAAGGGGACTGGCTTTCTATAGAGCTAAGCACAGAGTCAGGATGGTTTCGTTGTATTTGGAAGCTGAGAAAAGGGGTTACGCTGTACTTGGCACGACAAACAAGACCGAATGGCTTTGCGGACTTTATGTGAAGTGGGGAGATGATTCAAGCGACATTGAGCCAATCAAGCATCTGTTCAAAACTGAGGTCATTAGCCTTGCTAGAGAATTGGGAATTCCGGAGAGGATCATAGAGAAGCCGCCGAGTCCTGACCTTATTCCTGGTGTTACCGATGAGACTGCTTTTGGGATGTCTTTTACTGAGCTTGATGAGGCACTCATAAAGATAGAAGCCGGAGAAAAACTAAACCCTCACGACAAGAAGGCCGTGAGGATCATGGAAATAGTGAAAGCGGCCGAACACAGACAGTTCAGAAATCTGTCTGTTTTTCAGCAGAAGTGAAGGTCTCTAGACCGTTACTCCACGAAATACTTATCAGATTAATCGCCACTCTTTCCAGCTGATGATCAGCAAATTCCGGAAAGTCGGTGAAATCATGCTTTTTTGCTTCCCCGGGTCCTACGCTTAGGCCCTCTAGCTCCTTCTCAGCAACGTAAAGCTCCTTGCCCATAGGATCAAGCAGTCTGAAAGATATATGGACTCCCTTAACCGTCCCAAGGTCTGAATTATTTTTTATCCTCAGAACAACTCCCTTCTTCTTGCTGAAGGTTCCGACCTTCTCTATGCTTGATTGAACCACGACTTCACGATGGAGAGAGTCGGTAGTCTTTCGATCCCCGGCCAGGTACAGGTCTGCAGATTCTGGAATGCTTTCTTCCAGATCCAGAGAGGATACTGGTATTTCCTCACCGAGCGGTTCAGGCAGCGATTCATTCTTAGTTTCAAAACTCTCTAGAGATTTGTACAGCTGATAAAGATCCCACAAGTTGTCGTTGAAGACTCTGTGCTTTTTCAATTCATTAACAATAATCTCCGTACTGAATGAATCTAAACTAACCTTTGAGTTCTCCTTGCGGATCTTTGCGCCGTCTTGTCCGAAGAAAACTCCAGAAAGAACAAACCATTCGTCAGGTAGCGGAAAGACGAATCTTCCCAAATGCTCTTCCTTTGAAGAAAACTCTATTGTGTTAACAATAATTGGAACCACATAATCTGTATCTCTCTTTGCGGGAATCATCGATGCCTCGTTGTCCGATACGACTCTAATAGTCTTGCCTAAAGTTCTCGATTCGAATGCCCAGAGCGATACCGAGTCTTCGTAAAGTTTGTCGCCAACGACTTTGATTCCATGTAGTTTAACTGAACTTAAGTCCAGCTTGCTCTTGGTTAGAGAGAATCTCGAAGCTTCCATTTTCACTTCGATAACGGCCATTAATCGGTCTCTGTATTTGGCAAAGACTGGATCGGAAGGAAATGTAAAAGTTATTCCGTCATGCTTTGATTCTTCAATAAACACTGAGCCTGAAGCACTTATAAGAAAAGCCGAGTACTCAATAGTCTTCATGTTGTTTCCCCCTTTCTCTTTGTTATCTCCGATAACAGCATTATACCTCATACGGTTGTTGTGGTTTAAGCAAAGTCGACTGGCGGGCAAGTTTTAAGTTCCTTTAACAAGTAGGATAACATAATGATTTTGAATCCCCATCATCGAAAGATTCAGTTTTACGAAAAGAATGCCAGGGTGTAACTAGCTCTTTGGCCCACGCTCCTCTTGCTTTATTCACTTCTGATTTGTGACTACATGAGATCTCGGTCAACGGTACAGATATAGTGCTCCCGAATAAAAATGTTTCAGGTTCTTTGCTCCCAACAAAGGTTGTGGGTATTGTGGAAAACAGGTGCAGGTGCATGCAAGTTTCTATGAGAATGTTAGAGACACCTATATGAAGAAGAGGGGGAGGATCCCCCCTCTTTGATTACTCTTAATGCAAAGTCCTGACTGAAGCGCGAAACCTCTTTCAGGGCCTGGTCTCTAATCCTAAGTAGAGTCCCAATCGAGAATTGCTGTATTGAATGCCAATCTTTGGGAAAAGATCTCCGAGACCGATAGTTGAACCGACATTTACAAATAGATACATAGCAGAATGATCTAGATTAGTGTTTGATCCATTTACCTCAATTCCGACTCCCATCTCTTTTAGAAAGAAGAGTGGACTCCATCCCCAGTTGATCCGATATAGTAGTTGGGCTCCATTGATATACCAGTAGAAGTCTTCGTAGAAACCCACTCCAAGACCGACAGACGTTCCCAAGGTTGGAGAGAATGTTGCATCAAGAGCAAGCAACGGTGTTATCTTTCCATTTGAGAGTCTTATGCCCGGTTCTAGGGAAATCGAGAAGAGATTTCCGTTTAGACTCAACGGGACGGAAGTCGTTATTCCACCCGATGTGTCCAGTCCAATGTAAGCATGCGATCTGAATCTTGTGGAAGGATTGAGAGGCAACTGGAACAGCTCAGAAGAGAGGCCGGCGCTTGCAATAGGAGCTTCGGGAACGCCCAGATTGACAGTAAGAATTGCATTGACCCCTTCAAATACCTGCCCACTGTACTCGGCAGTTAGGGAAAGCTTGTTGGTTCCGAATGTGAACGATGGCATTAGCGTCATAGAGTGGTTAGAATCATGGGACAGGTGAAGAGTTAAAAAGCCCAAAGAAAAGTGCTCGCCATCGTACGATACAAGAGGCGCTCTCAAAATTGGATTCAAGAAGTGAAGGAAGGTTTTCTTAAGATAATTGCCTTCTGTGTAGTCCGCCGCTGCAGGGTCGAAGTCGTCGGGTTCAACTTCTTTGACAACGTATGGGCTACTCTGTAGATCAAAGGTAAATATCGACATTCCTTTCTCTTGTCTGGAATGTCCAAATCCATATACAGTAGAATCGAGCACGACGGCCTTTTCGAGATTGGCTCCCTCGGTAAGTCTGAAAACCTCACCTGATTCAACATCTACGGAAAAGGCATCCATGAACCCCTCTTCGTAGGAGGAGGTAAAGATTATTTGCCCATTGTTATAGTCGATACCCCTTCCTTTGAGATATGGATCTTGTAGAATGATCTTGAATTCACCTTCGGTAAATTTAGCGATCGCTCCGTTGATACCGTCCTTCGAGAGGAGCATTATCAAACTACCGTCTTCGAGTGCTATTATGTCCTTGATCAACCACGGGATTGTTGTTAGCTGCATTTCTTCGAAGTAGATTGTTGAAAATCCAGTCTTCGTGTCATAAAGCGCTTTTATCAGTCTTCCATTGTAGATATCAAAGGCAGTTACCATGCCCTTGTCCAGAAGCCTAACTGAGAGAGGAGGTCTGTACGACCAGATCTCTCTAAGAGTTGTGCTTCTCTCAGTGACTGAAGTCATCAGGTAGATGTTACCTTCGCGCCATTTAAGGGTAATTGCTCCAAAGTCAGAGAGTCTTCTAGAAAAACCTCCATCAACATACTCTTCAATTCCTCTTTCAACTGCCCCATTCCATGAACTTGCTTCTCCAAAAACAGAATAAGAGAAAATGACGCCGTTTTCCGTCTTGGTCATGTCAAGTATCTGTCCATTCTTGATCGTCTTGACTTCGTTCAATGTTCCGTAGTCTGCGGCTTCAGATTCCACTTCTTCTTTCCAGTCATCATAAAGCACGTCTAGCGTTTCGTCAAATGCGATTCTTGAGGCGTTGATTACCCCTATGACAGGCATTCTCCCCGAAACTTCTTTGTGAAACTCCTTCACAGATTCTATTCCGAACCTTCTGACGAGATAATCATAGAAACTGGCAATGTAGTTGTAATAGAGAGCTCCTCCGCGGTAGTCCTCACGCGAAACGGACAGAGCGTAGTCCAGGCCAGCGAAGGAGTCGGCCTTCATATTCTGATATGTCATCTCTTTCCCCCACAATGGGTTGTTCAATCTTCCCTCGGAGAAGTAATTAGAGGATTCGGCGAACAAGGTCACTCCTTCAATAAATGGTGAGAACATCTGCGGCGAAAAGAGTTCCGTTCCTAAAAGCACTCTAGAAATGAACGCAGGCACACCTGTTGTGTAAGTCAGGTGGGCGATATGAGTGAATTCATGCATCAACAACTGTCTATACAAATTCGACACATTCATTCTCGTTGAGAGTATTGTGTCGGCAGGCCACACAAAGATCTGAATAGTCTTGTGGTTTTGAGCCTGAGCGATACCGTTCGTATTTGCCCCGAAATCTTTCAGAACGATGTTTATTCTTCCGGGGTCGTTGCCCACCAGTTCAACGACTTTCGGTCTTATAGATTCAAAGACATTACCTACATGGATAGCGATCTCCTCGAACCCCTTACGGTAGTAGATATCAGCATTTGGAAATTCAAGAACTTTGTTGGCCAGCGAAGTGACTGCGATTAGAGCCACAGCTGCCAATAGTATCGTTTTTCTCATGGCATACCTCCTGCCTCAGACCATAGGTGAATGAGTTTACCCGTGAACGACACGTTATACTCCAAACGTGTCCCTAAAAAAACGCTTAGTTTCCCTTACGTTTAGGTATGTCCTGAAGGTCAATTTCATTTTTCCGCCTGTCCAGACTATCTTCATCACGGTACTGTCTGTGTTAGCACCTCCTGATGAAGAGTCCATAGTACTGGAGACCTTGACTTTTTTCAGTGAGTCTTTCGGAATGAAGAGATTACCAGGTGTTTCGTTCAAAATCTCTTCTCTTGTCTTCTCGTTGTATCTGTCAAGCAAAGAAGAACCCGCAGACATCACAGATGCCATCTTTTTGAAGAACCCTTCGTTTCTTTCTTCGGAGGCTTCCTTTGCCTTCTTAACGGCTTCATTTGTTATTGATTTAGTCAACTGCACCAACAAGAGTCCCTCTGGAATTACAATAACATCGTACACCTTACTTCCAAAAAGTCCCGAAGAGCCTCCAGGAAAAAGTGCCAAAACGTTGTCCATTTAGAAAACCTCCAAATGAAAGGTCTGCTTACGGTTCCGTTATATTCTATCATTGATGTGCTGTCTTACCGCAAACTAATAGTCTGTTGATGCATAATGGTGTTATGAACGAAGTGAAGCTGGAGGAGGCACTTATGTGGGCATTTTACGATGGCGAATTTGTTCAAGAAAAGGGTAAGCATGTTCAACTGGAGAATAGGGGACTCACTTTTGCGGACGGTCTCTTTGAGGTTGTAAGGACAATCAAAGGCAGGATATTATTCTTCGAAGATCACTTCACGAGGATGATTAAGAGCGCTGCTTTCTTCAACATGGAGATTCCGTTCACTTCGAAAGAGACAAAGGAGTTTGCATCGGAACTAATCAGAAGAAATGCAATTGAAGACGGGGAACTCTATATACAACTTACAAGAGGAACAGATCTTCACAGAGAACACAGATTTCCTTCAGAGAAAACCCCAAGCACGTTCTTTATGCTTGCACTTCCATTGAGAAGAATTGATGCAGAGAACTGGAAGAATGGAGTTAAGCTCTTCACCTATCCAGATCTAAGACACAAGCTATGTGAGCACAAGACGATAAATCTGCTGCCCAACGTTCTTGCCAAGAACTTCGCCTATAGCAACGGAGGCTACGAAGCTTTGATGTTTAGAGACTTTGAAGGCAAGAAAGTTGCCACAGAAGGTGGCAGTTCGAATTACTTTCTTGTGAAGAACGGTGTTTTTTTCACTCCAGAAATCGATAACATTCTCCCGGGCATAACGCGGGGAAAAGTGATCGACCTCATTAAGAAACTGGATTATCAGGTTGTCGAAAAACCGGTTACCGTAGATGAATTTCTTGAGGCTGAGGAAGTCTTTCTCGTAAGCACAGTCTCCAGGGTGATGCCTGTCAGAGCGATAGACCAAGTCTGTTTCAGCGTTTGTGGTGATTATACTAGACAGATAATGCAGTCTTACGAAGATCTCTTCTTCTCTTCCAGGTGAATGATTTGGTATTAACTTGTGTTGGAAGGTAAACAATACGTATAAATCTTCCCTGTTTTGGGAAATCTTCTCTGTGACTGGTATATAATTACATAAATTTTCCGTGTTCCAAATAATCTTTCTTGGAGGTGTGCGGGATGAAAAAGCTCCTGGTTTTCTTTCTAATTATTCTCTTCTCAGCGTTCTTGTTGGGACAGGTTCTCCCGGAAGAGGCGATTCCTGTAATCGAATCAAAAGGAATCATGTCTTCAGTCGATGAATCACCGTTAACTTATTCAGAATTCAGGAATGCAGTTGAAAAGGCCTTTCCCGGCAAGGGAAATCTGATCTCCGGAGCAGGAGAGGTCTTGAGAGCAGACTTCGCCGTTGCGATGGTTGAGGTTCTCGGTCTGAAGTCTGAAGCTCAGTCCTACGATGAGATTTGCACCACAGCAATTGACGAGTGGGACGCTCCGGTGGAGGCATGGGGAGCCCTCACTGTTGCTTACAGGAGCAATCACCAACTTCTCGATTTCCGATATGGCCACTTGATCGAGGCCAGCTCACCCATCACAAGGGAAGAGGCTGCCATTTCGATCTACATGGCTATGAATCCTCCAGTTAGGGGCGGAATGGCAACGACTGCGGTTACTGCCGATGCTCCTGGTTTCAACACCTTGTTCACTTCTTCCGGACTGACATGGACGATCTGCAATATCATTGGCGATGGAATAACCGGAACAGACAAGGACGGATTCTACTTTCCGAGAATGGTCAAGAGAATGCCAAGTCTAGAAAACGGGCTGATGGTAATAAACGAAGACGGTTCACTTACGATAACTTACGAGTTAAGAAAGGGAATGAAGTGGCACGATGGAGAGCCAGTGACTGCCCATGATGCGAAGTTCCAGTGGGAAGTTATGAACAGCGGCGCCCCGGTTACGACGAACTACTTCGAGAGGTCAGTATCCGAAGTCAATGTAATTGACGACTATACATACTCTATTACCCTTCCTGAACCCCTAAGTAATGCCGAGCTGGGGTCTTCCGTCTATGCCTATTATTTCGGCTGGTTCCAGCTGCCAGAACATGTCTACAGAACAAGCTTCGAAGCAGCAAAAGCAAGCGGAAACTGGGATCGTTTTGTTGAAGAAGCTACGAAGAATCCTATTATGACAGGACCCTACAAGTTCAAAGAATATGCTGAAGGTCAGTATGTGATAATGGAAGCTTTTGATGACTATTATATGGGTAGGCCGAACATCGACCAGCTGGTAATGAGAATCATTCCTGACATGGACGTTGTTTTTGCTTCCACACTAAATGGAGAAATCGATTTCGGTAGGTACACTCTCTCCCTCAAACAGTCGGTACAGCTGGAGAATCAACGGGCAGACATGTTCAACGTTTTCTATACACCAAACATTGCTTACGATAATCTGAACTTGAATCTAAGGGATCCCGAGGATACAACAAAACCCCATCCGATCTTTGGAGATAAGAGGGTAAGGCAGGCCGTTCTCTATGGTATAAACAGAGAGCAGATAAGCAATGTAGTATACGCCGGACTGGCCGAAGTGGTGGATACCTGGATTACTGATCTTCATCAGATGAGAGAAGCACTTAAGGCGCCAGATGTTAAACATTACGAATACAATCCCGCAAAGGCCAAAGCACTGCTTGAAGAGGCTGGCTGGAAGCTCAACAACAGAGGTATCTATGAGAAAGACGGTAAAACCTTGAAGTTCAAGCTTTCTCTTGCTTCGGGAAGTGGAGATTATCAGATGATGGCACAGATTATCCAGGGCATGCTGAAACAGGTCGGAATGGACGTCGAGATCGATGTGAAGCCTGCTCTCGTTATATGGACAGAAGCTTTCCCTTACGGAAACTATGATGCTTTGCTTTCCGGCTGGGGTTATGGTGTCAGCGACGAAGCAGCCAATTACTGGACCACAGATCAGATACCTTCTGACGAGAACTACTGGGGAGGAATGAACTATACCGGTTGGGCAAACGCTGAAAACGATGAGATAATTAACGCGGCCGCAAAGGAGCTTGATCCAGAGAGGAAACAGGCTCTCTATGAAAGGCATTTCGCGCTCTGGACGGATGAACTCCCCGTTCTGCCGTTAGTAGTTGCACCGACACCTCATTTTGCAAAGAAGTACATCAAGAGTTTCAACTCTGGATATGATAATGGACTCGGCTGGATAATCCAGAACTGGTACATAGATAGATAATTGGCTTCTTTGGGGGAGAAGATGAGCTTCTCCCCCATGTTTTCTTACATCATCTTTCGGAGGTTTCGACATGAAGTTCAGAGAACTTATCGATGCAGTCCCCGACTACAAGGAGTTCTTCACAGTCGAGGAAATGAACCATAGATCGTTCGAACTCGCAAAGAAGTATCCAGACAAAGTCAAGATATATGAGGCAGGAAGATCACGTGCCGGAAATCCAATCTATGTTCTGGAAATTGGTAAAGGTAAAAAGAACGCACTTCTGTTCGGCTGTCCTCATCCAAACGAGCCGATAGGTGCAATGATGCTGGATTTCCTGAGTGAGAAGCTTGCAAGCGATGACGCTTTTCGCGATGGATTAGACTTCACCTGGCATCTGATAAAGGTAATTGACGTCGATGGCACAAAGCTGAATGAGGGGTGGTTCAAAGACTCTTCTTCAATAAGAAAGTATGCAGGCAACTTCTACAGACCGCCGGGCCACGAACAGGTTGAATGGACCTTCCCTGTTGATTACAAAACTCTGCATTTCCACTCGCCATTGCCGGAGACAGAAGTGCTTATGAAGCTTATTGAAGAGAAGAAGCCCGATTTCATGTACTCTCTTCACAATTCCGGGTTTGGAGGGGTCTATTATTATGTGAGCGACGCAGTTCCAGAACTCCATGAAACTTTCAGGAAACTTCCAGGTTTGTTTGGTTTGCCCCTTGCTCTTGGAGAGCCGGAAGCGCCTTTTTTGGAGCAGCTCGAACCTGCTATTTTCAAGCTTTTCGGAATGGCTCAAGAGTATGATTATCTAAAGAAGAATCTTGGTCCAAACAAAGACCCAGCAGACGTCATCAAAGCCGGTACTAGTTCTGATGATTTTGCTTCATCCGTGGCCGATACGTTTTCCTTGGTTTGTGAGATGCCATACTATTATGATGCAAGGGTCGAAGACATGTCTGAAGCAGAGATTACGAGGAAGGAAGCGCAGAGATTCAACTATCAGAGGTCCGTCGAGAATTTTGAGTTTGTGAGCGAAGTGTTGAAAGCGCTTGAACCTTACGTTATAGACAGAAAGTCGCCGTTCTACAGAGTCTTCAAGAATGTTCTTGAAACCTACCCAGATCAACTTCAAGCGCAGAAGAATTGGATTGAAAATGACCAGTCTCTGGAGAGAAAGGCAAGTATGGCAGAGGTCTTTGATAATAAGATTGTCAGCCAGTTCTATCAATCATTGATGCTAGGGATGCTAAAAAGATTGGTCAGGGAGAATGATGACGGATCGGAGAAGCTGTCGGCAATCTCCAAGATGGCAGATGAGGCATTTGAGAGGAAAATGGAGTATCTTGAAGAGAATCTAAACTACACTACAATCCCCATAAAGAGTCTTGTCAGTGTTCAGCTGATTGCAGGTTTGAATGTTGCCGATTATATTCAGAGAAGGGAAAGCCGGATATCGTGAAAGTATATTTCCTGAAGAGGTTTCTCGAACTTATCCCGGTCTTCTTTGCAATATCGATCATAATATTTGTGATAATGAACTCCATGCCGGGAGATCCTCTCCTCCAGATGAGAATGCAGAATCCTCGGGCAATGGCCAACGATCCTCAGAGGATGAAGGAACTAAGGGAGTATTATCGCCTTGATGATCCTCTTCCGGTGAAATACTTCTCATGGCTGAAGAGTGTTATGATTGGCGACCTGGGATATTCGAGCATGTACAAGACTCCGGTAATAGACCTCATTTTTTCACGGCTACCGAATACTTTAATCCTTACTATCACCGCATGGTTGATTGGGCTGGTAGTAGCTCTTCCTATTGGGATACTTTCGGCAGTAAAGAAATATTCTGTTTTCGATTACTCAACGACTGTATTTGCTTTTGTGGGAATCTCTTTGCCTGGATTCTGGTTTGCTTTGATCGCGATAATAATTTTCAGCGTTGGTCTCGGTTGGTTTCCCGTTTCCGGTATGTCAACCTATGGGGTCACAGGTACTTGGAATGTCTTTGTTGACAGACTGAGACATCTCGTACTTCCCGCCTTTGTTCTAGGTTTGGTACAGGTTGCTTCTTGGGTAAGGTATATAAGAACGTCTCTGCTGGAAGTTCTTGATCAGGATTATGTTAGAACTGCGTATGCGAAAGGGGTTCCCGATAGAAAGGTCATCATCAAGCACGCTCTTAAGAATGCTATGATACCGATTATCACCATAATCGCCCTAGACATTCCGTATTTCTTCGGCGGAGCATTGATCATTGAAACGGTCTTCTCCTGGCCGGGAATGGGGAGACTTATGTACAACGCGGTTATTTCAAGCGATTACAATCTGGCGATCAGTTGTCTGATGTTCCTAGCGATTGTAACCCTAATATCGAATCTGGTTGCCGATTTACTGTATGTGTTGGTCGATCCAAGAATCAGAATGGGCAGAAAGGGAGCTTAGCTATGCGAAAATTCTTCTATAAAAGGAAACTTGACGAAATCGAGGAGAAGGCGCGCCCGATCCATATAAACAGTTACAGGCAGTTGGTATGGGCAAAGTTCAAGAGTCATAAACTTGCCGTGTTAGGTGCCGTGATGCTCGTTGCAGTTGTTATATTCACTCTGATAGGTCCGCTCTTCATCGATGTGGGCTACGAGGACATGGATTTCTCTAACCTCTTTTCTCCGCCGTTTACAGAAGGTCATTTATTCGGAACAGATGAACTGGGACATGATGTGCTTGTTAGAGTAATGTATGGAGGAAGAATATCTCTATTCGTGGGTTTCGCCTCTGCAGTCATAACCACTCTCATTGGAACTGCCGTAGGTTTGTTTTCAGGCTTCTATGGAGGACTGGTAGATAGATTCCTGATGAGATTTGTAGATGTGATGCTTTCTATTCCTATGTTTCCAATTCTAATCACCCTTACACTTGTCTTTGGCTCCGGGATATCTAATATCATTCTAGTGTTAACGGTCTTCGGCTGGATGGGTGTTTCCAGGTTGGTCAGGGGACTGGTTTTATCGATAAGAGAGACCGAGTATGTTATGTCGGCCAAAGCTATGGGGGTCAGAAATGTGAGAATCATTCTCAGACACGTTCTGCCAAACGTAGTACCAATTGTAATTGTCTCTGCAACATTGAACATGTCTTACGCGATTCTCGCCGAGTCGTCCCTTAGCTATCTTGGGCTTGGCATACAGCCTCCCATGCCGTCATGGGGTAATATGCTTCAGAGAGCCATGAACTATATTCTTGGCACAACTACTGGGGTAAATCCATGGTGGCTTACCGTATTCCCGGGATTCTTCATATTCATCACAGTACTGAACGTGAACTTTCTTGGAGATGGACTTAGAGATGCTCTGGATCCGAAATTTGTGAGTGAGAGTTGAAAAGCATGGAAAGAATACTCGAAGTTGACAACTTGAAGATTTCCTTTAAAACCCAGCTTGGAAGGATAACACCTCTAGACGGGGTCTCCTTTAGTCTATCAAAGGGAGAGACTCTCGGGATCGTGGGAGAATCTGGCTGTGGCAAGACAATCACAGCTTTCTCAATAATGAGGTTGCTCCCAAAGAACTCCTTTCTCGGTGAAGACACAAGAATTGCTTTCAGAGGGAAGGACATTTCGACGCTCGGCAAGGAAGAGCTTCAGAGGATTAGAGGCAAGTCGATATCTATGGTATTTCAGGAACCCATGACCTCATTGAATCCCCTCTACACGATCGGATGGCAGATTTCCGAAGTATATAGACTGCACGAAGGTCTTAGTGAGGAGGAGGCAATGACGAGGAGCGTGGAAATGCTCCGGCTTGTTGGGATTCCAGAGCCTAAGAAGAGAGTCACGGAATTTCCTCATCAACTGTCTGGAGGAATGAGGCAGAGAGTAATGATTGCTATGGCGCTCGCCTGCAGCCCGGAGGTGCTCATTGCCGACGAACCAACTACAGCGCTTGACGTAACCATTCAAGCCCAGGTTTTGGAGCTAATGAACGAGCTGAAGGATAAGTTCAGCACAGCCACGATAATCATTACGCACGATCTGGGAGTAATTGCCGAAATGTGTGATCGAGTTCTTGTGATGTATGCCGGTCAGATTGTAGAGAGCGGTGGGATATTCGATATCTTTGACAGTCCAATGCATCCCTACACAAAGGGGCTGATCAACTCGATACCGAAGATAGAAATTTCCAAGAAAGAACAGAGAAAACTGAATGTTATAAGTGGTTATGTTCCGCATCCTTCAAGCTTTCCTGAAGGATGTAGATTCAGGCCCCGGTGCTCGGTGGCATTTGATAGGTGCCTGGAAAAACCTCCTCTGATCGATTTTGAGAACGGGCATTCAGTTCGTTGCTGGCTTTTCGAAAGGAATGATCGATGATGTTATCTCCAATGGTAGAAATCAAGAATCTGAAGAAGTGGTTTCCTATAAAGAGCGGTTTCAGAAAAAAATCGCATCTTAAGGCTGTAGACGGCGTGGATCTGCACATATTCAAAGGTGAGACTTTAGGACTTGTCGGAGAATCGGGTTGTGGAAAGACTACAATAGGAAGAACTCTAATAAAAATCTACCAGCCTACAGATGGAGAGTTTCTTTACAGAGGGGGAGGTTCCACGGATGACAACGTAGATATCTTCTCTCTTTCCGAATCGAAAATGAGACCCTTCAGGAAAGAGATACAGATGGTCTTTCAAGATCCATATGCATCTCTCAATCCGCGAATGACAGTACATGACATAATTGCGGAAGGATTGAGAGTACACTCCGTTGGCAAGAGTAAAGAAGAGAGAAAGTCTATGATATCCGATATCCTTGAAAAGGTAGGTCTGAGGCCAGAGTATATGTATCGTTACCCCCACGAGTTCTCCGGAGGGCAGCGACAGAGAATAGGAATAGCCAGATCGATGATCCTGAATCCTGCTCTTGTCATTTGCGACGAGCCTGTTTCAGCGCTTGATGTATCTGTCCAGGCACAGGTTATAAACCTTCTTGAAGATCTAAAACATGAGTTCGAGCTGACTTACCTATTCATTGCACACGACCTCGCGGTAGTAAAGCACATTTGTGACAGGATTTCGGTTATGTACCTGGGAAAGATAGTGGAAACCGCGGAGACAGACGAGCTTTTCAATAATGCGCTTCATCCCTACACTCGCGGACTGCTTTCTTCTATCCCCGTGCCGAATCCTCATTTGAGAAAGACTGGAAAGAGAGAGATAGTGAAAGGAGACATACCTTCACCTGTCGATCCGCCCGATACATGCAGATTTGTAAAGAGATGTCCGAAAGCCTTCGACAGATGCGGTAAAGAAAGCCCGTCGCTTAAAGAAGCAAGTGACGGTCATTTTGTTTCGTGTTTTCTTTATGGTGAATGAGGATTGCCGTGAGCAGCCTATCAAAGTTTCTATGGGCCTAAATGCTCGATTGCGGAAACACCATGAGCGTTCCTTAGTCGAAGATGTATATCCAGGAGAACATTGTGTCGATGAGTTGTCTGTCGACATGTCTGAACTCATAGTAGTGATCGGGTGTTGACAAGCCATCTCTTACAGGCATGAAATAGTGGTCCAGACCGGGTAATAACTGGAAATAGACGTTGATTCGTGTCCAGAGTGCATTCATAAACATTATGTAGTCCTGAACGGTTGACTCGAAATCTGCATCACCCTGGACTATTAGGACCGGTATTTCCAATTCCCTTATGGTCTCAATATGATTCATTCTGTCAAGTTCATAGTAGTAGCCGGCCGTTGCCGCAAGAACAGGAGTACCTGGGGGTAATTTGCCATCTAGCGCGGCCTGCAAGTAATCTGTAAGAAGTTGTGTCTGCTGCCCTCTATCTGTTTCGTAAATCGATGCAAAGTACTTCTGCTTATCGATTATTACTTGAAGCTCTCTTCTGGCCGGGGTGGCAAGAAGAATAATCCCATCAACTCTAGGGTCTCTGGCGGCGATTACTGGGGCAACTCTGCCTCCGAGTCCGTGCCCAGCAAGAAATATTGATGAAACTGACGGTATTCTCGACGCAGCGGTTATTGCACTGACGACATCCTCAATCACTTCTGTTTCGATGCTAGGAGGGGTTTGAGATAGCCGCTCTCCGAATACAAAGGATCTCTTATCATACCTCAGAACGGCCACACCTTGAGTCGCCAGTCCCCAGGCTATCTGCCTGAATGGTTTGTTCGGCCCAATTGTAGAATCTCTGTCCATAGCTCCCGAATCATGTATGAGAATCACAAGTGGATACTTGTCAATCTCTTTGGGAACGGTAATTACTGCGGGAAGCCGGTATCTTCCCTCGCCAATTGTTATTTCAAACTCATCAAACTTGCTTGTATCGATATACTCGGCTATACTTCCCGGTTGAAGAGTCGGTTGAATTACAAAAGTGTCGACCTTTCCCTGATCATCAATTACTACGTTGAAATCTATAAATCCTCTCTCGAACTGAGCGTGAAAGATGAAGACCGTGAAACCTCTTATCTCGCTCCTCTCTGTCGAGAAGACAAAAAGATAGTTTCCGTACTCGTCTCTTAGCTGCTGGAATTCTCTTTCCATTTCTTCAACATTGTACAGACCTTTTGCCCGCACGCTCTGCATTTCGTATGCAAGATAATAGTTGCCACGCAACAACAACTGAAGGTACCTATCGGCCAGTACCTCAGACCCAAGGAGTAATGTGAAAGCTAAAAAAGCTGCAATTCCTGATGAAATTATCCTTTTCAACCCTGGCTTCTCCTAAAATAAGATTCCAACATTTTCGTTTCTAACTCAATGATAAACCAACAGCCCTCAATTGATGAAATTAAAACGGAGGGCGTTTGCCCTCCATTTACAATAATCAGGCTACTTCATACCAAAGGCATCTCAAGAACCTGAACTATCCATTATCTTTTCGCTGTTGAAGACCTTTGTCAAGAAGTATATGAACAGAGATATGTAAGCCAGATTACTCAACAACATTAGCACAAATCTCGTCATCACAAAGTTAGCAGTAATAATATCCTTCATTACGAAGATGGAGTTTACAAGCGGGATGAAGTAAAGCAGGAGGTTATCGGGTGACTCCATCTGCATAGTTGCAACTCCCAGTACTATTGCGATAATATATATGGGCATCACATAACCGCTTCCCTCTTTCATGTTTCTTGCTAAGGAGCCAAGGAGAACAATTAAGGCGGCTGCGAGCCCAGACATTGTCACCAGTGTAATGAAGAGACCAAAGAGAGTTGTGGCTGACAGGGATGAGAAATTGAGCTCACCAGCCCCAAATGCAGGTCCTCCAACTCTAAAAGCGATTATCAGGCCGATGAAGGTGAATATGCTGTTCAAGATCGCAATAGTCATTACATACAGAATCTTCCCTGCAGCAATTGATGATCTCGACACCTGATTAACAAGCAGGACAGGCATGCTTCCCCTCTCTTTTTCGCCCGCAGTTGTGTCGAGGCCTATATTCATGGATCCGGCGAAGATGTAAATGAGCAGCAAGTACGGGATCAATGTGGCCAGCAGCTCTGTTCCCTGAGATTCTTCCGGCGCAACATCTCTTTTCTCTACACTTACTAGATTGAGATCTTCGAGTGTCAATCCATGTTCGAGAAGCTTCTCCGAAAGAAGTAGAGATGAATATGACAATAGGGCATTCTGAACTATTTGAGCCCCATACGAAGAACCTCTTGAAGTCGAATTATAGAAGAGACGCGCATCCAACTTCTCTCCACCACGAACTCTTTCCGCGGCATCTGCGGGAAACTCTACCATGATTGAGTTTTCCTGGTTTCTGACCGATTCTTCGCTAAGATTTTCGTCAATTTCAAATGAAATCATCTGGTCAAGAAAACTCAGGAACCTCCCATCGGGTAAATTAACTATCTTCAGCTTGTAGACTGTTTTTTCGTAGGTTTTGGCTTGGGATGAAGAAACTGTGTTCATTACGAGGAAGATCACTGGCATGATCAACATCGGCAAAATAAGAACTGCGAAGACAGTTCGGGCGTCCTTGAATATATTCTTGAGTTCCTTTCGAAAGATAATTAGAGCATCCCTAAACAATCTCAATCACCCCTTCTCTGTCGGCAATCTTAAAGAACACGTCTTCAAGATTGTCTTCGCCAAACTTCTCATAAAGCCCTTCAAGAGTGTCGTCTTCAACTAGCCTGCCCTTGAAGACAATTCCAACTCTATTACATAGCTTTTCGGCAACAGACATGATGTGAGTGGAGATTATTATCGTCTTTCCCTGGTCGCGGTAGTCTTTGAGAAAGTCGGTGACTGTTCTTGCCGTAAGGATGTCCAGACCGTTTGTGGGTTCATCAAAGATTATTACTTCGGGATTATGAATAAGACTCACTGCGATAGCAGCCTTTTGCTTCATTCCTGTAGAGAGCTTCCCGATTCTCTTGTCAAGGAAGTCATTCATATCCAGATATTCTGATAATTCCTTTGTCCGTCTAGAGATATCTGTGTCCCTCATATGACTGAGTTCGCCGTAGAATTTAAGCAGTTCCTTTGGTGTAAGGTTTCCCGATAGTTTCATATCGCTTGTAAGGAAGCCGATTCTCTTACGAACTTCTGTGGGTTGAACTACGCAGTCGAATCCCATTACGCTTGTCTTTCCTCTGTCTGGCTTGAGAAGAGTTGAGATAATTCTGAGGGTTGTAGTCTTTCCGGCACCATTTGGCCCTAGAAGGCCATAAATGCTCTTTGGCTCGGCGGAAAAGCTCAACGAATCGACTGCTACGACCTTTTTTCTTCGACTTTCGAAAGTCTTTGTGATTTTCTCAACCTTGACCATTTTTTGCCTCCTAAAAACGTTTGTTCCAGGGTGTAGAATAGCATTCTGTTGTTAATGTGAAGTGAAGAAATAAGAATCGCAAAAAAATATTTCATTATAGCGTGGATATGGATTAATTATATTCACAACGGAATTCAATTATTTCAATCCTTGATAAATTATAGTATAATTTGTCATAAGAAACGTGCTTGGAAATCTTAGTGTCGACTCTTCGGAGAAGGCTTGCTTAGTGATGAACAAAATACCATTGCATTAGGAGGTTCTAGATGAAGGTAGAAGATTCAAGATATCTAAACGATAAACGGGACTTGATGAAAAAACTTTTGCGTTCTCTGGAACGTGACTTTCCTTACGTTTCAGTTCTCGGCACGGATGTCAGGGGTAAACAGTACCAGGTGATGACAACTGGGATTAGCGTGAACGATTCGAGATGGTCCGAAAGAGGGTTCGTGCTCAGGATTCATGATGGAAGAGGTTACTTTGAATTCTCGTTTAATCAAATGGGGAATCAATCAATTGAGGAAATTGTCAAGTATGTCAAGAGAAAGCTTTCTGCGTTCAGGAAAAGTATGAATGAGAAAAGTCTAGATGCTTCAGCAGTATCGATGCTCGAAGAAGAGGAATCAAAACTCTGTTTCAATGACGAAGTTGGAATTCTTCCGGGTTCTCTTTCGGCAGGAGAGATAATCGATAGACTTTCTTCTTTTAAGGATACGGCTCACGAACTCTCCAATGAAGTAATAACTGTAATGGCCCTCATGGAAAACGTGCAAGTGAGTAAGCTCTTCATTTCTTCCAGGAAGGAGCTCTCACAATCCTACATCTGGTCTCAAGGTTATTTGCACGTCGTTGCCAGAAGAAACAAGAAGACCAAGTATAGTATGAAAGGTTTTTCGGGACTGAAGGGTCTGGAGGTTCTAGACGAGATGGAAGCGTTCGTCGGAAAAGTCGTCGAGAATGCTCGACTTCTGCTCTCGGCCGAGAGAATAGATCCAGGTGAGTACGATGTAATTTGCTCGCCCGATGTTGCGGGACTGATTGCTCACGAAGCTTTCGGACACGGAGTCGAAATGGACATGTTTGTGAAGGGGAGGGCAAAGGCCGTCGAGTATCTGGGAAAGCAGGTTGCGTCTGAGTTAGTTACGATGCATGACGGAGCGGCCGGTGTAAGAGAGGTTTCATCTTACGCTTTTGATGATGAAGGCAGTCTGGCAAAGGACACGGTGATAATAGAAAAGGGAATTCTCAAGAGGGGAATTTCAGATTTGATTTCTGCATCTGTTCTTGGAACTGAGCCGACCGGCAACGGTAAGAGGGAATCGTTTGAGAGAAAAGCATATGCACGCATGACGAACACATATTTCTCTCCGGGAAAAGATGATCTAAAAGATATGATCGAATCAATAGATTATGGTTTTCTTCTTGAGGACTATTACAGTGGAATGGAGGATCCCAAAAACTGGGGGATTCAGTGTGTCATAGCCTACGGACGCGAGATCAATAAAGGCCAGTTTACAGGTCGCATAGTATCTCCAGTAATGATGACAGGATATGTACCTTCATTGCTGAAGTCGATTTCCATGGTATCTGGAGATTTCAAGCTCTCAGGAACGGGAGCCTGCGGTAAAGGTCACAAGGAGTTCGCTAAAGTCTCTGCGGGCGGACCATATATTAAGGCAAAAGCGAGGTTGGGATAATGATAGAGACGATTGTAAAGAACCTTGAAGCAAATTCAGTAGATGCATGGAGAATAAGGGAAGAGAACATTGAGAGTGAAGAGTATTTCTTTGTAGGGAACAAAGCAGATCTTGGAAGGGCGAAAAAGGTAAAGAAGTATGAAGTAACTGTCTACCGTGATTTTGAAGAGGGCGAAAAGAAATACAGGGGAAGCTCGACGGTTACTGTAAACCCGGGAACAACGGTTGAGGAAATCGTCCAGTCAATACAGGAGGCCTTTTTTGCTGCAGGTTTCGTTAAGAATCCCTGGTATCCAATGGCACCGGGATTTTCACGGAGATTCGAAACAGCCGAACATGACCTTCACGATCTTTCAAGAGATGCGATCGGAGCAATCTTTTACAATGAAAAACCGTCCAATTCATGGTTGAATTCTGTTGAGATTTTTGTGACGAGAAACGGGTACCACATTCTCAACTCTGAAGGTCTCGATGTGACTTTTTCAAAATATAGAACATACATCGAAAGCATTGTAAGTTCTTCTGGCAGAGAGGAAGTTGAGCTGTACGATCAGTTTCTCCTTGCGCTTCCCGATGTTGAACGTATAAGGGAAAGGATTTCCAGGCTACTTCTGATGGTCTGTGAAAGGGCTAATGCTGTTCCTACGCCAACTTTAGACAGGATACCGGTAGTACTTACGGGAGAGCCGGCGAAAGAGGTAATGAGATACTATTTGAAACAGGCAAATGCACGTCTTAAGTATGACAGGATATCCGAAGTTGAACCTGGAGACTCTGTTCAGTCAGGAGAATCGGGAGATAAGATAGCGCTTGAAGTCGTACCGGAACTTGAAGGTTCATACTTCAGCCTTCCTGTTGACAATGATGGTTTTCTCATTGAGAAGAGGACGGTTATCGAAAATGGGATCTTGAAGGATTACTGGGGTGACATCAAATATTCCCACTACCTGGGAATCGAACCAACAGGTGCTGTTCTGAACTTCTCGGTTGGTCGTGGCAGTCTCAGCATTGACGAGATGCGAAAAGTTGATCATCTGGAGGTTACTAATTTTTCGGCAGTTGACGTTGATGAAACAACGGGTGATTTCGGAGGAGAGATCAGATTAGGCTGGTATTTCGATGGTTCGGAGAGAATCGCGGTGTCGGGAGGTTCAGTAACCGGTAATCTAAGAGAACTTGATTCAATCTATCTGTCGAAAGAGACAGAACTGGACGGAGATTACTATGGACCGATCTCGATAGCAGTAGAGGGGTTGAAGATTTCGGGTGAGTAGTTTTTGCGAAGGTGCACATGATTATTGAGACAATAAGAATGAGGCATTCAACGAGGAAGTTCCTCAGTTACGACCTGTCTGCTGAGGAGAAGGAAAGGCTAATGAACTTCTTCAGGGAGCTTCCTACTCTTCATTCTTTGCACCTGAAATGGACCCTTAGAGATCTAAACAAAGGATCGGGTGTTATATTTGCACCGTGTCCCGAAAAGCCGAACTGCCTTGTGGAATACGGATTCCAGGGAGAGATCATTGTTCTGGAAGTGACCAAGATGGGATTAGGCAGTTGCTGGAATGCCGGGATTAGAGAGGAAGGCTCTCCTGCTGGGATTATCCTTGGTAAGGAAGATTCAGGGAAGGTAACTTTAAACGATGTCCTTACCGGAATGGGGAGAAGGAAGGAGTTGAAATCTCTTGTCGAGGGACCGTTGCCCAAAGATGAGAGGTTGCTTCAAATATTGGAATCATGCAGACTTGCCCCTTCTTCGATGAATAGGCAACCCTGGAGATTCAACGTTCAGAATGGCGATCTATACATCTGGACAAAAGGCAACGTGATTGGAGGGGGTCACTGGATAGATCTTGGGATTGTGCTTTCACATGCATACATCACTGCGCTTGAGTTCTTCTCGAAGGTTTCGATAGAAAAAGCTGCCAGAGACAAATACAGAGTGATCATGAGTTAGCGGCTAGTTGTTGCTTCGTTCTGAAACTTTGACTTCCTGCAGACATCGGATTGCGAAAAGAAAAGGTTCTTCTCGTTCATTCTCTAAGTAGTCTTAGAGAGTTCATAACAGCTACAAGAGTTACTCCGACATCTGCAAATACAGCCCCCCACATGTTCAAGAGACCCAGAGCGCCAAGGCAGATGAAAAGGATTTTTATTCCCAAAGAGATTACGATGTTTTGGATAGCTATGGTATTTGTCAGTCTTGAAAGCTCTATCGCTCTCGCGACTTTTGTGAGGGAGTCACTTGAGAGAACTACGTCTGCTGTCTCTATCGTTGCATCTGCTCCAGAATTTCCGATAGCGATCCCAACGTCAGCTCTAGCGATTACCGGGGCGTCGTTTATGCCATCGCCAACGAAAGCTGCATGTTTCCCTCTTCTCAAAGCCGATTCCACAATGTTCATTTTTTCCTCGGGGGTTGCTCCAAAAACGAAACCATCAAGCTCGAGGCTGGTGGACACAGAGGCCGCGGCATCGTAGTGGTCACCGGTAAGCATCACTATCTCCTTGATCCCAAGTTTTCTCAATCTAGCCAGGGCTTCTGACGAATCGTCCTTAAGAGCATCTGACAACTCAAACACTCCCTCAATGCTGCTATCTATTACCATAAACAGCTTGTTGGATCCATTGTCTCCCTTGTACTCGATTCCAAGATCCTCTAGGAGGCGATAGTTGCCGACACTGATTTCCTTGCCGTCGACTTCGGCTTTGACGCCCTTCCCAGCTATCTCTGAGTAGTTGGAAACGCTCTTGTAACTGGGAATCTCAGAGACCAACCTAACGAAACGATCTGCAATAGGATGAGTAGAATAGCTCTCAATAAGAGCTGCATATTCCAGCAACTCTCTTTCACTGTATTGGCCAACTTTTTCCATTCTAGTGATTTCTGGTTTTCCTTTAGTAAGTGTCCCCGTCTTGTCAAAAAAGATCGAGTCTACTTTTCCTAGAGACTCAAGATAGTTGCTTCCTTTGAAGAGTATTCCTTCTCTCGAAGCCTTTCCGATTCCTATGAAGTAGCTTAATGGCACGGATATTACCAGAGCGCATGGACATGAGATTACAAGGAGTATTAGCGCTCTGTGAAGCCACTCAGATATCGTACCTCCCAAAAGCAAAGGCGGGAAGATGGCGACAGATGCTGCAATCAATATTACAAACGGAGTATAGATTCTTGAGAATCTTGTGATGAAACGCTCCTTGCTCGACTTTCTCAGAGTTCCTTCTTCTACCAATTCAAGCATTCTGCTTGTATATGACTTCTCAAGAGTAGCTGAAGCTACAACTTCTATCACACCGGACTTATTGAGTGTTCCTGCGATAACAGCGTCTCCTTCACCGACCAAAACAGGATCGCTTTCTCCCGTAAGAAGCGATTTGTCGAGTGAAGTGCTTCCTGAGTCTATTACTCCATCGATAGGGATCCTGTCACCAACTCTCACAATGAATCTGTCGCCGGGCCTAATCTCTCTTGCAGGTACTGTCTTCAACACTCCATCTACCATTTGAACAACTTCATCAGCTCGAAAATCAATGAGTTCTTTCACCGATCTCCTAGACTTCCGCAAAGCCAGCGATTCCAGAAGCTCGCCAAGACTGTAGAAGATCATTACTGCCACTGCCTCTGGCAGTTCGTGAATCAGAAATGCACCCAGGGTCGCCACAGTCATCAGGAAATTCTCATCGAAAAAGTCTCCCCTCAGAAGGTTCTTCAGGGCCCTCAAGAAAGTATTGCCACCGGCGACGAGATAAGCGATCACAAACAGACCATATTCGAGAAACTCTCTGTCTCCGTGAAGAATTGTGGACAAAGCGATCGCAATTAGAAGCAGAGCTGTTGAAACAATCAGTCTTGTCAGTTCCACAACGGGAAAGTCTCTCACAATCTTGGAGTGTTCTAGCAGTGAGAGTTCTGGATCTTGTTCCTTTATTATCTCATTCAGCTCGTCCAGTGAGTGATTATTCTCACCATATATAACAACAGTTGCAGAAGAGAAATCAATCTTTGCATTAATCCCTGATCGTTCAAGCCGGTCTTCAATTTTGACTGCGCATTTAGGGCAATCTAGACCTTCAATTCTGTACTTCATCATCCGACTCAACCTCAACCAATTCGTCAAAGTGCTCTTTTGCGATCTTTATCAGATCAATAACGTGATGGTCGCCTAAAGAGTATAGGACTGATTTCCCTTCTCTTCTACTCGTTACGAGTCTGAATGACCTAAGTAGCTTGAGATGATGAGAGATTGTTGGTAATGTTAATCCAAGAATTTCTGCAAGATCACATGTGCATAAGTCGGCGTTTGAAAGGAGGAAGACGATCTTTGTTCTGGTCTCATCGGAAACAACCCTAAAAAGCTCCGAAAGACCTGAGACTTCTTCCGCAGACTTTCTGTATCTCTCTTTGTCGACGTGGATTTCTCGACTTGGGCAAAGGGTGCTCACCAAAAACCCCCTTAACGATTAGATGGTTATCTAATCGATTATACTTCTTTTGGCTGCACTGGTCAAGTTATTTGCCCAATACTCTCGCAGGCGTTGAAATAAGAAGCCCCTTACCACCAAAAGTGAAAACACCCTCAACGTAATAGACTGTCGGTTGTTCAAACGAGAATTCAATTGCCTGGTTATCTTCGATAACCTTGAAGTCAAACTCTGATCTTTTGAAGTCGCCTTCAGGAGAAGAAGATGTGAAGATTCTTAGTTCCTTCAGCTCTGAGTCCCCTCTCTCGACTGTCGGGATGAACTTTGTGGAACTCCCGGATCGTTCTTCTGAAATGCTCAATGAAGGGAGAATCTCTCCCGCATTGAGATTATGGATCATCGAACTGATTGCTTGGGTTACCGTAAAGACTTCGTATTCATGTCCTGCGTTCGCAGCGTAAACCATGGAAGAATAGCCTGATAGTTTGTCTTTGTACAACCTTGAAGCGTCTATTGGCCAGTAGGGATCGTTAGTTCCAATAACAATAAGTTTCGGGATATCGAGTTCAGAACGATAGGTGAAGGGATCTATGTACTCAAGCAAATCTCTCTTTGTCGGATCATCTAAATTATCTAGGATTCCACTTTCAACATATTCTCTTATTGAGGGACTAAAGCTTCCCCAGAACTCGAGCTGATGTTCCATTTTGCAGCGACATTCAGATTATCAAACGTGATGGGAACGATTCCTGTAACTCTCTTATCCATGGCAGCGGTGAGCCAGCAAGTCCATCCCCGTTTAGACCCGCCTGTCAAGATGAAGCCGTCTACAGTGTCTCCGTTATCCCTCGCATAGTTATCTAGGAGACTCATGGAAATGATGGTCGATTGAACCACAGGTAAGAGAGCGGGCCAACTGTAGTCACCGGTCTCAATGCATTAGGAGAATGAGTAACTCAATAACCAATCCTCCCTAAGGCCACCAAAGAGGGGTTGGTTTGGAATATCAAATAGGACTGCAACATATGTTCGGTTTTGAAGTGCCAGCAATCTAAATAGGGAGAGTTCTTCCTGAGAATACTTGAAATTCCCTGCGATGAATACTACCGCAACATTAGATTTCACGCTGGGCGGTCTAATAATCATTAGGTGGTTCTGCCACTGAATATCCTGTCATAAAACGGAATCGAATCGAATTGTTTCAATCTCTATCAGTCCTTGCGAGGGTGTATCTACAACATGTGAGTTTGCTTCTTGGAGGGTTGAAGGAAGAGCGTGTGTTTGGAGAAAAGCATTTATTGTGACTCCTGAAAGTGCAGTTGCAGCAATCAAAATTGACGAAATGACATAATCCTCATATCAATCACTCAATACCTTTTCCAGAATATTGGTAACTACTCTTAGCCTATCAATCACATCATCCGGTGCAACGATCCTTATCGCTTCATTTGAAGCAATAAACATTATCAGGTCCCCAAATCGGAAGAAGCGATAAGTTTGAAGCTTACTGTCAAGTTCAAAGGTAACCTCTTTGAATTCAGCCTCGCGGGGAACCACTCTGTTCCACAGCATTGGCTCCTCAACGTAGTGTATGCTGGAGACTCTTGCTGTCTCAACTGTGTCGGTCCTTATGATACATAGATGTCCATCTTCGTGTATTCCGTAGAATACCTCGTGCCTCTGGTCAAAGCAAGCAGGATGGAATAAGAATTCACTTCCCCCTCTAAGAACTAGCCTCACCGCTTTCTTCCGCTCGACTGCTTTCAGTAAAGTGAAGCTCACCCGATCCTCAGCTATCATCTGTGATTTCATGCTGTCTTCGAAGAGAGAAGGAAGGCGGTAAGACTCAGAGTAGAAGTATTTCCCTCTTTTTCTAGAGTACTTGAGTGGTGCTCCCAGGTTTATTCTCAAGTATCTGAAGTCCCTTAATGCCTGCCGGCTTGAGATTCCGAACTTCTGAGTATACTCTTTCATGGAGGCTTTGTCGTTGGTTGACAGGCGGTTGTGAAGCCAGATAATTCTCATTTCTCTAGACATGTCTGCCACCTCCGGTAGCTCGGATGAAGCCTGCCATCTTCGCAGAACCGTATTTGAAGATGATAGAATTGCATTAGTATTATACAGAATTGAATAGACTAAATCCAGAAGAGAGCAATGGAGAGCGTATGATTAGAGGGATCATTTTCGATCTGTTCGGCACTATTGTAAGTAATAGAAGGCTTTTCAGACCAATTTGCTCGAAAATGGCAGAAGACGTTGAAGTTCAATCGGAAGAGATAGAAAGAGACTTTGTCAGTCTATACAGAAGGTACTTCAATGACTGTCATAAGATGCCGTTTCAACCTGAGAGATACTACTACTATCTCCTTATAGCGGATCTCATCGACAAGTACAAGTTGCCGGGAGATATGGAATCATACTGTAATTACATGTATGATTCTTTTTCAGAACTGCCGGTTTATCCCGATTCAAGGGTCTTGAAGAGGATCTGCAAGGACTATAAAGTTGCAATTCTGACGAATGCCGATGACGTCTTTGTCAGAAAAGTGGTTGAGAGAAATAGAATCCCTCATCATGTGCTATTGACTTCCGAAACGGCAAGATCATATAAGCCTTCAGAAGTGATTTTCAACGAGGTTCTTCTAATGTTGAAACTTGCCCGGAACGAGGTTTTGTTCGTTGGCGACAGCATACAGGTCGACATGCTTGGAGCCGCCGGAGCTGGAATTAAGGGTATACTTATTGATCGCTCAAAGTCTTATTTTGATTACGCACCCAGAATCGAAAGTTTGGAGGATTTGCCTAGTTTGCTAAGGCAGTATTGAGAGCAGATTCGAATTCTGTCAGGACTCTGTCGATATCATCGCGCGAGACATTCAGATTCGTCACAAAGCGCCACTCTCCACCTTCTGGGGGATTTATCTTAATACCTTTATCCAGCAGTGTTGCTACTATAGGTTGTGAACTGACTTTCTTCGTGATTCTGAAGAAGACCATGTTTATATCCAGCCTTTCATTGAAGACATCCACATTTGGGATCTTCGAAAGGCCTTCGGCGAGATACTTCGCATTACAATGGTCGATTGAAAGACGATCTGTCATCCCTTCTAGAGCATATATTCCTGCTGCCGCGATGATTCCGACCTGGCGCATCGCTCCTCCCATAATCTTTCTTCCCTTTCTTGCTTTGGCAATGAACTCCTTGGTCCCGGCTAGCATTGAACCAATCGGCGCCCCAAGTCCTTTCGATAGGCAGAACATTACCGAATCGGAATTTGCGGCGATTTCTGCCGGGCTAACCCCTGAGGCGATTGCAGCGTTGAAAATCCTCGCTCCGTCTAGATGGAGGGGGACATTTCTCGCTCTTGCCAATTCGTAGACTTCACTCATATACTTTAGAGGGAGTGTTATACCGCTTGAGTGCGCGTTTTCAAGGCAAATGAGGCCGGTTCTAGGATAATGAAGGTCTTCTGATCTGATCGCTTTCCTTATTCTCTCCACAGAGGGCATCCCATCGTCACAATCAAGGGTTCTCATTTGAACGCCCGCTATGACCGCAGAAGCACCTGCTTCGTGAACTATTATATGATTTGAGGCCGGGATTATTACTTCATCACCCCTGAGCGTGTGAGTAAGAATTGAGAGCTGATTTCCAAAAGTTCCGGAGGGTACAAAGAGAGAGGCCTCCTTTTTGAGAATACTTGCTGCTATCTCTTCAAGCTTGTTTACTGTCGGGTCGTCTCCGTAAACATCGTCTCCTACTTCGGCGTTGGCCATCATCCGGCGCATTTCCTCTCCTGGAACTGTAACTGTATCACTTCTAATATCGATCAGCTTCACGACAGCACCTCCAAAGGTTTGTTATGAAAACAATTATAAACCAAAATCACGATATTGAAAAAAAGCCGGATCTGATGATCCGGACTATATGGGGTTCCTATCTAAGGGGGATAGGGGGGTTATAAACTATAATTATTCTAATTTGTTTTTGTTAATATCACTTTGTGTTAATGGGGCAACATTATGCAGGATGAATTACTTATTGCTTAATACCTGATCGAGATATTAACCTAGCGCTGTCTGAAATCAATGGCTGTAGCTACACTATATAGGTGCTTATAGAAATGACACTGCAAAATGCAGTAGATAGATGTTACGCTAGAAGAAAGATATTCTCGAGAAAAAGAAAAATCGCGGTTCCGGCAAAGCCTTCATATCTTGCCTGCTCTTCACTGTTCTCGAAATGTTCTCTGTGTACCTTATCTAGCCTTCTTCTTGCGCCGGGTAGGGTTCTTAGAAACCTATCAAGTGTCTCGCAAGGGTAGCGATCGGATTCTCCACAATTTGAAATAGCCCTTTTTTCACAACAGATCTTGAAGGGCAACCTTCGCACAGTCTGAAATGCACATCACCGTGGCAACCGCTGCAGTTGATATCCATGAAGTTGAGGTCGAATCCGAAATCTTTTGACCATCTACTTGCCGTTTCCCTTCTCATTGAATCATCGTTGGCTAGAGTGGCTCTGTATGTGTCGCACTTAGTGCAGTCGATCCCGCAGAATGCTATCATATTCATACCACCACCTGAACCTGCGACAATCAATAGCGTCTACTCATGAGTAGAGCATAGCATTATGAGAGAAAAAGACAAATCTATGGAGGTAGAACTTGAAACCAATAGTAACCGAAGAGGTTTACAAAGTGAGATACTACGAGCTGAAGAACGATTGGAAGGCCTCAATTTCTGCTATTATGGATTATTTTAACGACATAGTCACTCTTCAGACAGTTGAGATCGGTCACGGCGTGGAGGTTATGAGTAAGGGCGAATATGCCTGGCTTCTGCTTCGTTGGGATATTGCAGTTAGCAGGTATCCAGATTTCATGGAGAGCGTGGTTGTCAGGACTACCCCGCATTCAATGGACAGGTTCTATGCTTATAGGCGTTTCGAGATATTCGACAATTCAGGGCTACGTATTGTTGAGGCAAATTCGCAGTGGATCTTGATCGATCAGAATCGACGAAGACCTGTTCGAATTGGAGAAGAGCTCTACAGAAGATATGGTATTGACGAGGGTTTTCACCGACCACTTTCTTTCCCTAAGATCTCTGTGTTTGAGTCAAAGGGAGAAATGACTACTCTGAGAGTTCGAAAGTCAGATCTAGACACTAATGGTCATTCGAATAACGTATCGTATGTCAAATGGCTTATGGAAGCGATTCCGGAAGAATTTGATGGCAAGACACTTCGAAGACTTACTATTGAGTACCGGCATGAATCTAGAAAAGAGGATGAGGTTCTTGTGGACGGGGTATTTCAAAATAAAAGTAGTTTCGTTGAGGGCCTTCATAGAATCAGCAAGCGTGAAAAGCTTCTGACGCTAGCCAGAACAGAGTGGATATGAAGGACGGTGTGTGCCGTCCTTCTTAAACAAGAGTATCTGGATCTACGTAGTCTTCCAGCCAATAGGCATCAGGATTTCTATCGAAAGCCATAAAGAGATCGTATCTTCTGGGATCTGCGGCTCTATGGTACTTCATATATATTTTGTTTTCATCAAGACCTACATATTCAATCTTTCCCGTTGCATGAGACATAACAAATCGAGCTCTCTTGGCAAGGCCCGAGACACCGTCTATCGACTTCTTGAAGATTTCGTAACCTCTTTCGGCAGGGACTGCGTAGGTGTGATTGCCTTTTGTAGGTCTGCACTGGAATACATAATAAGGGGGAATCCCAATGAACGAGAGCTTCTTGAATAGATCTGTCATGACCTCAACGCTGTCGTTCACTCCTCTTATCATAGGTGTTTGGTTGCATATTACCGCTCCGGCATCCCTCAAAATGTTTAGGCCCTTTACCGCTTGATCTGTCAGTTCTCTCGGGTGGTTAAAGTGGGCCATTATATAGATTCTCTTCTGTGGAGTACTGTACTTACTGATCATTTCTGGCAGATCGGGATCGTTTATTATCCTATAAGGATTGAATGCAACCATTTTACTCCCGAACCTTATTATGCCCACGTGATCTATTTCTCTTAGCTGTCTCACAATGTCACCGAGTTTTTCTGTGGATAGTATTAGTGAGTCTCCTCCTGTGAGAAGAACATTTGTAATCTCTCTGTGTTTCCTAATATACTCTATTCCTGGCCTGACGTCATTCACTACCTCTTTGTTGTCTGTCGAAAAGAGTCTCTTTCTAAAGCAGAACCTGCAAAAGCTTCCACAGACCTTCGAAACAAGGAGCAAAGCAGTATCTGTGTACTTGTGTTCCGTTCCAGGGGCTACAGCATACTTGTGCTCCTGAGAAGCATCCAAATCCCCCCACTCGTCGAGTTCTTCAAGATCGGGAACGATTATCCTCTTTATTGGGTCGTGAGGATTATTCCAGTCAATAAGTCCCAGATAATAGTCGTTGGCCCTAAAGGGATAGACTTCCGTAACCCTTCTTATTTCTCTTATCCGTTCTTCACAAAGGCCCTCGATTTTGTCAACACTTGTGAGGTATTTAGGACTATGCAAATTCACCACTCCTTACATTTGGATTTAGTTACACTAGAACACTTCTCTTCTGAATCGAGAAGGATCACAAAAAACCAGATTCCCGGACAACTGGACTACTCAACGTTAACCATGAAGCTACACTTATCCTAGAGGAACACGAAGAATCAATGATATTAATCATACGAGTAAGCCAGCTTCGCACTCAAGAAACATGAGTCTGTGCACAAATAACGATAAATTATAACACATGAACTACTCTGCCTCGCTTAGATCGACGCATGATCTTGTTATGGATCTTCAAATGAGCTTTACAAGACCATACACCTAGGGGGTATAGAGAGAAGTGAAAAGCCCCTCCGGAAAGAGGGGCTAGTATTGGTGAAATATCGGGAGTTCTATTCGGTCACTAGAATGATATTTCCCATGTAATCGCCTGCAGGAGAGTATATCTTTCTGTTGAGTTGAGAATCAACATCATCAAATACCGCAGTACCGATTAAAGTATCTCCCGATTCGTTGACCGCGAAGAAGTGAATCTCATTGAAGTCGAAGATCCAGTCTGTTTGAATTACTGACTGTCTTTCCCGAGACAGAATCTCGTGCTGACCAGCAACGATTCTTACCAAATCACTATCAACTGAGCGAAGTGCATATGAGATTATCGTTACCTTTTCTGAGGTTTCAACCATAACTGTGAATCGATTCTCTGTTTTCATTCCCTTTTCGTCCATGACTTCCAGGAGGACCTCATTCTTTCCGATATCTTTTCTGGTGGGAATGAATGAATACCTCCCTTCAACTACTTCGCCAGGTCCCGACAAAAGTCTGAATTCAAGATTATCGCCATCTGGATCGCTCGCGAACTCTCTAAGGTATAAAGAATACTCGCTTCCTACCTCCGCGATGCCGTCTGGTATGAATAGATCTGCTGGTCTGTTCTTGTCTCTCACGTCTATTCTAATAAGAAGGCTATCCGACAAACCGAGGCTGTCGTATGCAGTGACAGTGGCGAGTTTCTGCCCCTGGTCGTTGTAGCCGGGAGAGAATACATAACTGGACTCCTCTATTCTTCCATAACCTTCCATCTCAAACTCAAGATCATCTCCATCGGGATCGAAAAAGAGACTGCTCAGGTCCAGGTTAAGGGTGAATGTCTCCATAATCGTTGTATTCAGCGAAGGGATGACCTTGACAGGGGCTCTGTTCACGTTCTCAACGTCCACGGTAAATGTGCCGATGCTTTCGAGTCCCTTGCTGTCTCTGGCAAGCAATTTGACTTCATGAGTGCCTTCTGAGTCGAAATCGGGAGAGTAAAGATAGTGACCATCTTCGATCGCGCCGGGTCCTTCAACGATTTCGAAATCCAAATCATCTCCATCGGGGTCGAAAACGAAAGCCCTGAGATATATCCTTAAGGTCTCACCCTCTTTAACTCCCCAATCTGGTATAGATACTGTTGGCGGTCTGTTGAC
>NZ_JWIM01000158.1:0-1133 GCF_002896535.1 Mesotoga sp. B105.6.4
TAGAGGTAAGAAAGGCAAGATCTAATTGGTCTTCTTACCTCTGGCCTCTTACGTCTCGTCTTTTTTGGCCTCGGAACTTATCTGACTGTACTGCTCATCGAGTAATCGATTCAGAAAATCCGTTACCGCTGAAGTAAGACCATCTTCTGGCAGTCCCAGATCTGTGTTTACACCGGCGTGATTTTTGTCTATAGCGTGGTATAACCAGACGGGTATTCCGGAGAGCTGTAGTTCCAGAGCAAAGTCTCTGGAGATCTCTTCAGACTTGATACGTCTGCCGGCATATACTATCAGGAACGGAGGTATCGATTTTCCTGAAGAGACATGGTTTATCGGGGACGCGTCATACCACACCTCTTCTTCGCGACCAAAAGCATTGATATACATCAAATCAACTGCGATTCCCTCGTTATAATCTTCAAGACTAGCTCGTATGTCATAACCCGCTCCATCAAGGAGAATAACCCCACTGATTGCTTCAAGACCGACCCCGCATTCCTCAAGGTATCTCTCATCAGTCGAAACGAGTGCGGCAAGGTGCGCTCCGGCAGAATGACCCATAATGAATATTCTATCTGCGTCTCCTCCATAAGAAGGAATATTCTCTTTCACCCACGCAACAGCGGCGGCCACATCTTGAACGTGTACCGGGTGTTTCACTTCTGGTGATAGCCTGTAATTTACGCTCACGAATATCCAGTTATTCGAGATGAAATAGGGAACCTTGTGTAGGGTGACATCCCTGTTTGCCTTATCCCCTCTTCTCCAGCCACCTCCGTGAATCATTATCATTACCGGGAAAGAAGAGGTTTCAATCCCGGATCCTTTCGGTACATAGATGTCCAGGCTGTTCAGCAGACTGTTGTCCTGAGATCTGTATGGAATATCCGAATGCAAAGTGTAATTCTCCGCTGCAAAGCAAAAGCTGCTAACAGCGGCAATTACGATAATCAAGAATGATTTCATGCGGTCACCTCCAGTAAGAATATACTCCTGAAAGCGTGGAAAATTCGTGGAATCTTCCTCGGTCACTGGAAAGAGATCTAATGAACAGAAAGGCAAATGGTATCACAAAGAGCAAGTAAACCATAAGCATTGTCACCCTATCGAAGTTGTCGATATAGACGATAGTG
>NZ_JWIM01000066.1:0-102152 GCF_002896535.1 Mesotoga sp. B105.6.4
GTTTCGTATCATCAGGTTTATACCAGTTCCACCTCTTCCTACAACTGTGGCACTGTGAACGATACCGATAAATATCAAATCGCCAATTGGTGGATAATTCACAGATAAGAACAGTCGTGTCTTGAACAGATGGCCAGTCAAAAGCAGATAGTATCTGATAAATCGCAGGAGCCTTCCGGTATTTTGCTGACGGCAGTGTTCGGCAAAGCCCGGGGGTTCTTGCGATTGTTTTGTGACGACTATTTCTGCTGTCTCTGAAGGAACTCTCTTTCTTGTTGCTGGTTATGCAATAAGTTTCTCCGGGGTTTACTGTTCAACAAGGACCAACCAAAAGCCGGATAAAACAATAGAACCATCGAGAGAAGGAGCGGGCTTTTTTGATGCCCATGATCCACAGCCGCAAAAAGATTAAAATTCAAGTTACCCGGTGAGGAATGCTGGTCCGTTTGCTCACCTCAGCAAGTCCTTAGGGCTAATGACAGAGTATAGTCAGTTCAGGTAACGACAGTCTATACTCGCCTGCACGGCTTGATCTGAGGATGAGTTGATCGTTGTCGATGTCCCTGCTGTCTCCGAACGTTACCTTTCTTTCCTATTAACTGACACTACACTCATCAGAACTTCGTTCTTGCAGCCAAACTACTTATCCACTATACTGCTTTCAGATGGTTGAGGAATCTCGACTGATAGACCAGATAAGAGAGTTCACCATTTCATCACAACGAGAAGTGGTTTCATCGAGCGATTTCACGTTCCTTCCACTTATTGATTTCTATAATTGTTTTAGTTTCATATGGAGGTGACAAGAATGAAAAAGATACTGGTTGTTTCGGTAATGGTATTGATCTTCGGGGTCGTCGCTACTGCAGCTCCAAATTTCGGAAACAGAGTAGATAAAGATATTCTGAAACTGCAGCGCCAGATTCAGATAGCAAATGTGCTAAACGCAGTTGAACTTTCTCCTGAGCAGCTTCAGGAGATTTACGATCTTGCGAAATCCACTCGCGAGGAACTCGAAGGCCTCAAAGAGAGGATTACTAATACTCTTGAGAGCACTCTCGAGGAGGCAATTTCAGGTGAAATTGCTCCTCTTCCAGAAAGAGAAGCTTTTGCGACTAGAACGCAATCCATAATGGAGAATTATCTAACAGGTTTAAAATCAATAATCTCTATCAAGCAGGGTGAAAATCTTGCCGAGTACTTGCAGCAACGGGTAGCTTCGAACCGCGTAGGCACAAGCAGAGTAAATGAAATGAGAGAAAGAATTGAGGAGAAGCTTCCCGATGTAGCGGAACAGATGAGACATCGTCTGGAGAATCTCCCGCCCGAAGCTCAGAAGCGATTGAAGAATCTTGATGTTCAGGAAAGAATGAAAGTTGTCAAAGAGCAGGTTTCTGAAAGAATTACCGACAGGAGACCTGAGACACTGCAGAATAATTTGCAGAACAGAATCACACCTCAAAGATTGGCCATGATTCTACTTTCTGACGAGGCACTTGAAGTAATGGAGAAGATGTTAGCCAAGTAGTTGTCTTCGAAAACCGCTTACTTAAGCCGGAGAGTGAACTTGACTCCGGCTTCTTGCTTTCTTGCAAATGAATGAGAAGGATAACGGCAGTTGGGCTGCCAGTAACACTTACAGTAGTCGGGTTCATTGCGATTAAGGCCGGCGTAGTGATTACTAGTTATCGGAGGCGAACATATTTGTAGTGAGATTACCGGCTCTTTGTAAACACCATAGCGCTCGTCAAGTATGCGAAGCCCTTCTGTCTGTTAAGAGTGAACGAAAAAAAAGGTATCGACCTCAAGCAAGAGATATTCTTCGGCTTGGACTATCATTGCAGTTCAATAATGTAAAGCTAATAAGTTTTCCGGTAATGATCCCTCTGTTCCTGAAATGCATCAGTTGTACTGTTTTGTCTTTTATTTAGGAAGTAGGCGAACCATCTGATTTCGGTGCTGTTATTCGTCCAACCATAGGAGCTGGTCCACTGATTGCGATAAATTTCACCTTGTCTCTTCGCGAAAGTCTTTTCTTGCTTCAGAATACTCAAGTCATAGTTGTTGACAACAACATTTTTCTCGGTAAAGATGGAATTCGTTTTCTTAGATAATCCCCTGCAAATAAACCTAACGAAACGCAGGCAGCTATAGTACGTCTGAAGTATTCAATGGTTGAGGTAATAAAATATGATTAATAACTTGTCTGGTGAGTAGACAACAAATCAAGTTGAGGTAGGTCAATTGGCTATGAAAGCAAGAAGACGAACCGCGACAGATGTAGTAAACAAGCTCAAGAAAATGATAGTCCTCGAGGATCTAGAGAGACTTCCGGGGGAACTCGAACTTACTGAACGATTGGGCGTAAGTCGAACCGTTGTGCGTGAAGCGCTCAGGGTTCTCGAATATGAAGGCATAACCAGAACCGTTCACGGAAGCGGAACTTTTGTTCTAAAGAGAACGAAGTTAAGAATTCAGTTCAATGTCAATTTTGAGATTGAGACAGACAGCGCAAGAGATATATTTGACTTGATAGAAGTCAGAAGCACTTTAGAGAAATCTGCGATAGCTCTCGCAATATCCAATTCAAGTCAGAGTGATATTGAAGAGTTTTCTCGCTGTATGGAAAAACTTCTAGAGGCTATAAGAGACAAGCATGACCTCGCAAATACAGACGCTGCCTTCCACAAGAAGATATTTGAGATCTCTCACAATCGATTCCTCAAGGAGGTTTTCGACGTGGTCTTTGATGGACTTGAGATCTTGTGGAAGTCGCCACTCGGATTGGATACTTTCGGAGATGCCGGACTGCCTCTTCATGAGGACCTCTATGAGGCAATAGCATCCAGAGATGTTAAGGGCGCACTGAGAGTCTACGATCAGATCATCGAGATTGACAAGAAGGACATAGTTGACCTAACTGGTTATGGTCGGGAACTGCTTCATAACTGCCAGGAAGTTGATAGGAGTGACTCATATGAAGATTGATGTACTGAAGATTCTTGAAAGAGATGACAAATGGTACTTAGGAGGGGGGAACAGGCTCCTATGGGCTCCTCCATTTCCGGTGTTTCTCGATAGTCCGGGAGCATGGGATTTTCTGAGTTACTTTGACATGAGAATTGATCCAGGTTATGCGATCAGCACAATGAAGAATGGAATCCCAATCGATTTCAGGTGCGTAGACAGGACATGGAACCCGGCGGTTCTTAAGAGCAGGTTTTCGGCTGAGAATATTGAGTTGATCGAAGAGAAAACTTTGCTAGAAGAGGACTTTCTTCTCTCAAAAGTAACGCTCAAGAACATGGGCGAGGAACTGATCGAGTTGGATGTTGTGGTTTGGACAGCCCAGCAGTGCTCTGAGAGTGATCTAGAGACAGATATAACGCATGCAGAACCTGCGAAAAACGGAATTCTCTTCGGAAAGAAACTCATCAAACCAAACAGAAGACCAATCGAGTCAGAGGTGATGTTAGTACTTGAAGCCATGGAGAACTACAACATCACCTTTTCAGAGAGAACGGCCAACATCCCGAATTTCAGATTGACTCCATTCTACGAGAAACTTAGCAAGAAAGGGCTCTTGGCCGGAATCGTTAATAATGGCATTAACAGAAACGGACTACTCTACATGGGCGTTCACAGAAGAATCACTATCGATCCGATGGACGAGTCTGTATTTGTCTGTGGTCTTGGTGCTGCGCAAAGTGGAGAAGAGGTTATTGAGAGAGGAGAAAGGCTGCTCAGTATAGATCCTGTTAAAAAGAGCACGGAAACCTGGGAACGGTATTTTGCATCGTTGCCTCAGTTTCGCGTTAGTGATCCATTCATGCAGACATATTACTACTACAGGTGGTATGGACTAAAACTGTTCACAAGCGAGGTTAGCGAGTCATTTATGAAGCATCCGGCAATTGCCGAAGGCCTCGACTACTTCAGAGCACTGATCACTTACAGCGCACAATGCCATATCCTGGAAACTCGCTGGTCCAACAGTCCGAGTATTGGTCAAGGGAGTCTGCTGAACTTCTTGGAGAATCAGAAAGAAGATGGGGCGTTCGTAGGTCATATCTATGTTAACCAGATTCAGGAGAACGGTTTCTACCACGCCGACTGGGGGAGGGCGATTCGGGATCTACATAGTGTTCACCCAGATATTGATTTCATAAGCAGGATTTATGAACCACTAAAGAAGTATCTAGCCTACTTCGATTCATCTAGAGATCAGGAGAACTCCGGACTCTATGATGTAGTCGATCAGTTCGAGACAGGACAGGAGTTTATGAGCAGATACACTGCCGTTGATCCAATGTCTGATAGGTACGGCTGGACAAATAATATAAGGCTTAAAGGCGTAGATGCAACAGTCTATGTATACAACCTCAAGAAGGCACTCTCCTGGATGGCGGGAATTCTCGGTCTTGATGAAGAAAGCAGCCGTTTCAAATTGAGCGCCGAGAAGACGAAGAAGGCCGTTCTTGAAACAATGTGGGATCCGGATTACGAAATCTTCTCAGATGTCAATCCAGCCAATTTCAAGAGAACCGGAGTGAAGGCAGCAGTATGCTTCTATCCCTATCTAACGGATATCGTAGATGAGTCTCACATTCCTGGTCTCAAGAAGCATCTGCTCAATCCAGCAGAGTTCTGGACCGAGTTCCCAGTACCAGCCACAAGTCTAGATGATCACTCCTTCAGTCAATGGGCCGAATGGAAAGGAAAAAGACACAACTGCCCCTGGAACGGAAGAGTATGGCCAATGACAAACAGCCATATCGTAGACGTTCTAGGAATATGTGCAAGAAGATTCAAAGACCCACTCCTTCGCGAAAAGACTGTTGAGATTATCGAGAAGTTCATCAAAATGATGTTCTTTGACGGTGATCCAAGAAGACCGAATTGCTTTGAACACTATAACCCTTTCAACGGAAGGCCGAGTATCTACAGAGGTGTCGATGATTACCAGCATTCATGGGTAATCGATCTTCTGATCAGATACGTTGTAGGCATTGATATCTCTGAGAATGGAATCGAATTTGATCCATTTCCCTTCGACCTTGATTTCGAGATCGATAATCTGGAGGTGGCAGGAAGGCAAGTTAGAGTTGTTTCGAATAGTGGCGCGGTTGAAGTTCAGCTTGCGGGAAAACAACTGTAATCAATTAATCGCCCGCATTCTAGCGGACAGGTAATCAAAATGGAGGTGGGAGTATGCAAAAGGTAAGATATCTGAAAGGTTCTCTTGTAATTGCTCTGATTTTGCTTTCTTCACTTGTACTGGGAGCAACCAAGCTCAGAGTCACGACCTGGGCAGGCGCTGAAGAAGCAGCTCTTGACGAGGCAATCATTGCCGAATTCATGAGGCTGAATCCGGAGTATGAGGTAGTCTACGAACCGGTTCCAGGCGACTATTACCAGAAAATCCTGACCGACATCGGAGCGGGAACTCCACCCGATGTCATTCTGCTTGATGCCGAGATGATTCCTGCATTTGTCGAAGGCAACTACTTGACAGACATCAATCCTTTCATCAGCAGGCTGAGCAGAGAAGGTGCAAGCGGCACCAACTTGGACGAGTATTTCCCAGTACTTGTCGACATCTTCAGATCAGGTAGGAGTCTGTACGCCCTTCCAAAGGACACGAGCCCAATTGGGATATTCTACAACAAGAAGGTCTTTGATGAACTTGGCGTGCCTTATCCTGCTCAAGATGGCTGGACAATGGAGGAATTTGCAGAGACCGCTCGTCTCTTGAGCAAGGACACTACTGGTGATGGAAAGAACGACGTTTGGGGCTTCGCTTTCCCGTCATGGGTCGGTGTTGTTGTACCACTCCTTTGGGCAGGCGGCGGAGAGGTCTTCAGCCCGGACTTCACTCAGACATCTGGTTATCTCAACAGCGATCTGAACGTGAATAATTACGGCTTCTACATCGACCTCCTCTCAAAGGGATATGCACCTTCTCCTCAGGAGGCTAGCTCTTTGGGCGGAACTTCTGCACTCTTCTATACAGGGAAAGTGGGGATGGTAATCACAGGTAGATGGTTCAACGTGTCAATCAGAGGTCAGATTGCCAAGGGGGCTGACCTGGTTGTTGGAGCTGCACCAATACCTTACGCAAGTCCTGAAAGCAAAGCAACCGTAACCTACGCTTCCGGTTGGGCGGTCCCTGTCAACGCTCCCGACAAAGCAGGCGCGACAAAGCTTGCTGCGTTTCTCTCAAGCGAATTTGCTCAAACCAAACGTTGTTTAGAAGGCGGACTGGCAATATCTGCAATAAAGGACATCGCAGAGCTACAGGCAGCTCAGGACGAACTCGACGCAGCTTTCATCAAAATGCTTGATTTTGCAAGAGTCCCGGTTGGTTCTCAGACGAAATACTATAGACCGCAGTTCGAAGACACATGGGCAGAGGCATTTGACAGGATGAACGTAGGTGGAGAGACCGTCAAGCAGGCAATGGATTGGGCTGCAGCAACAATGGACACGTATATCGAAAAGGGTGAAAACTAATTTCTTCATCTGAGGGGCAGTCTGCACTGCCCCTCGTTTTCCGGGAGGGATGACTTTGAGGCACTACAAGATCATTGTCGGGTTACTGGTGTTTGTTGGCCTTCTGATGATATCGGCATTTGCCATTTTGGGTTTCTATGCCAGAAATGCCCTCAATGACTTCTTGGTCGAGAGTGAGGCTTCTTTGCTAAGAAGCTTCAAACTCAACTACCAAAACCTGACGGCATACATCGACCTGGAGATGAATCCTTTGATTGAGAGGCCAGAATTAGTCACTGCCGTACTCGAGAGTTTTTCAGATGACGTTGTCTTTGCTGGCTTGTTCGATTACTCAGGCAACCTGATTGATGACTTTGGTTATTTTGCGCCGGATAGTCTATCTTCCTCTCTGTTTTTCGAAAATCTTACCTTTTCGATTGGATATCCGAAGACTGAGCTCGTCGTTTATGGTGATGAAACATACATTCAGACTGGGATACGCCTACTTGACGACAATATCCTTCTGGTTGTTCTCGACAGATTTGACGATCTTCTCGACAAAGCAAGTGAAACGTATGAAAGAGATTTCGTCGTTTACTTCGGTGACGAAAATGATTTCGCTGTTTCCAGAGATTCGCCCAGAATAGAAGACGACTTGATTCGTAGTCTCTTCAGAAAAACGATAAATAGCCAAAGACCAGAATCTGCGGAGATCTCATTTGAAGGAAGCAAAGCGTCGATAAACGCAATTGCGGTCTATGATTCCGACAACTGGGATGTAATTGGATTCTTCTCAACTCTCACAACCGATGCGGATTGGGAAGACAAATACACCTCTTTGTCGCTTTTTCTGTGGATCTCTGCTCTTGCTTCATTCGCTTTTGCCGTTTTCGTCTTGCTCTCATTCTACAGGAAGGCAGCATCCCACGCCGCTCTGAATAAGCGTACTCGTATGATATTTGGGCTGACAGCATATCTGCCTGCGATCGTACTGATCGCTTCATTCGCCTTCTTTGTCTTTGGTGAAGCTCTTGGAGAGATTAGCGAAGGCGTTGGGTTGAAGAGATCAAAGGCCTGGTTCAATGATGTTGAACATTTAGTATTGAAGGGGGACGAAGGATTCTTCGTTGATTTCGTTGACACATCGAGACGAAGTACGGGAGCAAACTTCATTGTCCAGCACGAAGGCGAAGTGGTCGCCTCTAATCTGACTGCCAGAAGAATCTCGAATCTCGAGATAGACACATCTTCTCAAGTAAATGGAATAGAAACCGGTTCTGCGAAAGTCAATGATGTGATTCACACATATGCAAGCCGGAATATTGGCGGATACGATTTCACTGTGTTGTTCGAGGAGACTCATAGAGAAAACTCTATCTTGTCTATTCAGTTTTTCTCCATAGGGGCAATTCTAGTACTTCTGGTAATGGTAATAGTAAGCGTCTTTATAGTGACAAACATTGAGTCTCACAAACTGATAAGACGAACTTTCATTGGTTATGGTTTTCTACTGCCGGCTCTTGTCCACCTTATCTGGTGGGCGGTCGGTCCTATGGGTTTTGCGCTGTTCCTCGCGTTCAGAAGATGGAGTATCGTTGATGCAGCTAAGCCGTTTGTTGGACTCGAGAACTTCATTGAGCTCTTCGGAGATCTGAAGTTCTGGAATGCAATGAAGAATACGGCAGTTTATTCGATTTACGTTCCAATAGGGATGTTCATTTCTCTCCTCCTGGCAATTGCCGTAAACAAGCTGGGAAAGCTATCTATTGTCTTGAGAGTTCTCTACTATCTTCCCGTTGTAACTGCAGGGGTCGCAACTACAATCGTGTGGCGCTGGATTTTCAATCGAGACTTCGGGGTCCTGAATTTCATTCTTGGCCTTGTCGGAATAAAGCCAATAGCCTGGCTTGAATCACCTCAGTTCGCACTGATATCAATGATGATAATCGGTATTTGGTCTGCTATTGGCAGTCAACTACTCATATTCCTGGCTGGGCTCCAGGGCATTCCAAAGGACTTCTATGACGCGGCTGCAGTTGATGGAGCGAGCAAACCAAGAATTTTTTGGAAGATAACGCTCCCACTGCTCAAACCGACGAGTCTCTTCGTTCTTGTGACCAGCGTCATTGGGTCATTCCAGGTCTTCACTCCAATTTATGTCTTGACCCAGGGAGGACCTCTTAGGTCAACAGATGTCGTCTTCTATCATATCTGGCAGTCTGCCTGGGTGGATATGAGAATGGGGTACGCCGCAGCACAATCGTGGATCTTGTTCCTGTTGCTGGCCGCGCTGACTCTGGTGGAGTTCAAGCTCTTTGGCAAAGAGAGCTGGCAGGCTTACTTCTAGAGAGGAGATGATGAGATGAATAACAGATTCTTCCCGATTTTCGTCAAAGTAATAATTATGGCTTTGCTAATTCTTCTCGGACTATCCACACTACTTCCTTATATTCTCATGATCTCTTTCTCATTCATGGCAGAGTTTGAAATGTACAGACTTCCACCAAAGCTGATCCCGGATGTTCTTCGTTGGGAGAACTACGTGGAAATGTGGCAATCGCAACCATGGGGAAGATATATCTTCAACACTTTATTCATAACAATTGCAGTGCTTATTGGCCAGATAATCCTGGTAGCGATGGGCGGTTACGCTCTCTCTCGCTTACACTTCCCGGGTCGAGATTTCATGTTTAAACTATTCATTACTTTCATGCTTCTCCCTGGAGTTGTTACTCTCATTCCGGGATTCATCATCCTGCACTCGATGAACTGGGTTGATACCTATTGGGCGATGATAGTTCCAGCGCTTGGAAATATCTGGGGAATGTTCCTCATGAGACAGTATATGCTTAGCCTTCCAAGCAGCATAGAAGATGCCGCGAGAATAGATGGAGCGTCTTCCTGGCAGATATTCTGGAAAGTAATCATGCCTCTTTGCAAACCGGTGATTGCAACAGTTGGGACCTTCACTTTTCTTTCACAGTGGAGATCTTTCTTCTGGCCATTGATAGTTACGAGAAGCAAAGAGATGCGAGTTATTGAAGTCGGCGTAGCGATGTTCTCCTCTCAATACGTAACAAACTACCCTGCACAGATGGCCGCTGCAGCTCTTTCGTCTATTCCGATGATATTGGTCTATATTTTCGCCCAGAAATGGATCGTTCAGGGAATAAGACTTACATCGGGCTACGACAAGTAGCCAGTCGCTGGCAGAATAGAAGAAAGGGGTGATCAACTTGTCATTCTTTGGTGACATATGTGAGATCAAAAACGAATGCTCACGATCGATTTCTGCGGAGAATCCCGACGGAAGTGTTTCCGGAGGAGCTCTTGAACGTCCTGAAGGGAAGGGGCCTGCAAGAAAGCTGGGACAGGGGTGGAAAGTCAGACCTTGTATCGAGCTTCCAGCAACGGGAAGAGTCGAACTGGCAAGAATTGAGGGACCCGGTACTATAAGGCACATCTGGATAACCGTTGACAGTAACGCATACAGAAGCTGCCTGATAAGGTTCTACTGGGATGGGGAACAATCTCCTTCAGTTGAAGCTCCGCTAGGAGACTTCTTTGGTTGCACTCACGGATTGAGATACAATATTAACTCGCTTCCTGTGGCGGTAAATCCATCAGGCGGATTCAACTGCTACTGGCCGATGCCTTTCGAAAACTGCGCGAGAATTGAAGTCGAGAACCTCTCTCCAAAGCCTTTTCAAAACTTTTTCTATCAGATTGACTACTCACTGGGGAGTATACCTGAATCAGCCGCATACTTCCATGCAGAATGGAGAAGATCGATGACCACTCGAGAGTGTCCGGAACACGTAATCCTGGACTGTGTTAGCGGCATAGGTCATTATGTGGGCACGGTTGCCTCCTGGACTCAGTTCTCAAATGGCTGGTGGGGAGAGGGAGAAGTCAAGTTCTTCATTGACGGTGAAGAAGACCCAAGTATCTGTACAACGGGAACCGAAGATTACTTTGGAGGTGCATGGTGTTTTGGTGAGTCCTTCTCCGCTCCTTTCTGCGGTTACCCCCTATGGAAAAGAGATGAGGGACAGGTTCCCAGGCACGGCCTCTATCGCTGGCATATTCCTGATCCCATACGGTTCAACAACTCAATCAGAGTAACAGTGCAAGCGCTTGGCTGGTATCCCGACGGGGCATTCCAGCCCTTGACGGACGATATTGCCACAGTAGCTTACTGGTATCAAAGGGAGCCTCACTTGGACTTTTCAAAGAGATATTCTCAGGATGAACTGTGGTCGAGGTAAGAAACTGCAGATGATCTGTGTCATTGAAGAGAAAGTGAACCACCTCGCTGAGATTATTCAGAAAGCTGGATACCAAACCAGTGCGAGAGTTGATTGCGATAAGAATGAACTGATAATGCTGAACAACATCGTACCGGATCTGAAATCTCTATTGCCCTCAATAGGCGCCAAACCCATAATTCTGATAGGAAAGGCCGTCAGAATGATTGAAACGATTGGGGTAGAGGATGCCGGCACTATTGAAGAGCGAAGAGTGTTTATGGACAGCTCCCCGTGGGACAAAAGGGGATTTCAATGCTATAAGAACCACCCTCTATTTGAAGGATTGTTTGGAGGCTTCTACAGCACCCATCTCAACGGCCTTGAAAAGATACCGAATGTCTTCTACTATCTTGGCAGTAGAGCAAAGGTAGTGGCCGTTGAGAAAAGATATATAAGCTATATTAGGGAGAGAAAACTGATTTGGCTTCATGATATTGGAGGCTTTCCAGTTCTCTCTATAGGAGGTTATCTTTCATTTGAGGAACCCGATAATCCGTATAATGCCGAAGCACGAAGGTTCATCGAGAACAGCATCCTCTGGCTGCTTTCTCCTAACAGACAAGGCAAATACTGGATAGAATCGGACTCGGTATTTGTTCAGACTTCAGAGACTTCAGATCAAAGACTTCCATCAGTCTTGTCAGTGACTAACTGGCCAGTTCCGTCTATGGAAATCGAAAACGCAAGAGGTTACATCAATTCCACAGGCCGACGCATTCTTGCAAATCTCTCTGTCCATAGAATTGAAGAAGTGTGGGTGCATCCCTTCCGAATCTTTAGATCCATGGAGTTCTCTATAGATGGAGAACACTTGTCAGAAGCGCTCAATAGGGTTCTCTACACACCCGAAAGAGTCGTATATAAGCTTTGCTGCGGAGAGATAACTGTCTTCTGTAGTCTAGAGAACCCCTATCTGTTCTTGCAGTTCGATTTCTACGACTACATAGAACACAGCATTGATATTCGTATCGAATCTGATCTCAGGATAATGTGGCCAATGGATGATGCTTTCAATGGAGAAAAACGGTTCACCAAACTTGATAACGGGTTCATTCTTAAGACCGAGGACGGCCAGATCAAGAGCCTGTTCATCTTCTCGAGTCCATCATCACTATCTTTGGATAGGATTGACAAAGAGATCTCAGTGACGATTGGTAGCAAAGTGACAGGAACGGCCGTGCTCTCGGTGATCTCATGTATCGAAGACGAAGAGCTCCCGAAGCAAATCGATATGCAAGATGAGATACTCAAGGCCAACGAATTCTACCTGAAGTACCTCGAGAAGGGGCGGATCATAACAGATGACTCAAGACTCAATGAGGCTCTTGACATGGCAAGAATTGGAGCAATCAAGTTCAGAGTGACCGTACCGAATCTTGGAACTGGCCTTGTAGCTGGATATGCTTCAAGTAGACCGGGCTGGTTCAGTGCGAGGCCCGGCTACGCCTGGTACTTCGGCCGAGACAGCCTCTGGTGCTCACTGGCATTTCTCGACAGTGGAGACTTCACCACCGTCAAAGAGAATCTAGAACTTCTAATGAAATTCCAGAGAATCGATGGAAAGATCTATCATGAACTCACTACCAGCAATGTTGTTCACTATGACGCTGCCGACTCCACTCCCCTCTATCTTTACGCGATGTATAGGTACTGCTTGCAGAGCGGCGACATAGAATTCGCAAGGAAAAACTGGGGCAGAATAGAGAAAGCTCTAGACTACTGCTCAGAAACCGATTCAGATGGTGACGGTCTTATTGAAAACACTATTGCTGGCCACGGCTGGGTCGAAGGGGGAAAACTGTACGGCGCAAAGGCCTCATTCTATTTGAACTGCATATGGATTGCAGCTCTCAGGGGCATAGAAATGCTTTCCAGTTATCTTGGAGAGGAAAGGGTTAAGTCTCATTTGTCAAATCTACAAGAACGATGCTTGATTGGCCTCGAAAAACTATACGATCCTGAGACGGGTTTTGTCCTGGGAATAGATGAAGCGGGAAAGCAAATGAAATTCAGAACGATTATGTCTTCAATGGGTTTGATCTTCAACTGTGTGCCTCACGAAAGAATCTCCGCCCAGATCGAAGATCTGGCTAGTGATGACTTTTCCACTGACTGGGGGGTAAGAATAATAGGAAAGAGCTCAGGGATATTCAATCCCAAAGGCTATCACGAGGGAAGCGTCTGGCCTCTATTTACCGGTTGGGCTGCTTTGGCTCAGTTCAGACTTGGGGCGGATCTTGACGCTCACAATCACATGCTTGCCAATCTATACACAAATAAGGACTTTTCATCAGGGTATATCCCGGAAGTTCTTCATGGAAATACCTACGAACTTTCCGGGATATGTCCTCATCAGGCCTGGTCTGAAACAATGGGATTTCAACCATTCTACGAAGGTGTGCTTGGCTTCGCTCCAAACATGATCGAGGGTATCATTGACTTTCAGCCTTCAATACCGGTGAACCTCAGGAGAGTAGAAGCTCCCTGTCTAGCATTGGGGAGCAACTGTCTGGCGTTGTCATATGAATGTACGACACTGATTAGTGACTGGATAGAAGTGACACAGCACTTTAGAATACATATGGAGAAGGAATTGTCTGTACGTTTCACACCGTGGATACCCAAACAATCAAGTGATGTTGGGATTTCTGTCAACAACGAACCGCTTCATGTAAGAACCCTCGACGGAATCACATCAAAGAGAGTTGAACTTGACACAAGTATATCGGGAAAGAAGCTGGACATTTTTATTACTTATACAGCCCCGTTCTTGATCCTTCCAGTTGAACCACAGCTCACCAAAGGCAAAAAGAGTTCACAACCCAGGATAATATCAATTAGGAGAATATCGGAATCTGACTGCTGGCAGCTGATTGTTAGATCACCGGGAAAGATTACTTCCATTCCTATTATGGTATCCAGGAAGATCGAAGCCGAGAACGCCGATATTATGGGCAACGAACTCATCGTGAAGGGTAATAAGAGCAATTCATACAAAACGGTGACTGTTCTTCTAAAGGCTTATTCACGAAATGCTTAGACTGTACCGTGAAAAGGCGACAACTGTAGATTCACCTCTGCTGAGAAAGAGAAGTCTGATAGTATGTAGTTGTGGCGTCGACAAGAAATCGACTATTTGCTGAAGTCTGCAGTGTTTTCAATTCATTTAATTCCCCACTAGATTTTCTTTTGGCGCATAGCCAGATACAATTTGCTTGATCATAGTTCTGAGATCTACCCGACAAGACGTTCTCGAATTGATGCACTCACTTGTTTGGCGTTGCTGTAGTTAGAATTTGGCCTGTGAAGTGAAGAGAGGCACTTCGTGAGTTGGCAACTGCCTCTTCCACAGGTTTGGCCTATCTCAGTACAAGCACTTCATGGAGGTGGAAACACAATGAAACTTAAACTGTTTTTCTTTGCCCTTTTCCTATCAATTGTACTTTCTTGACAACCTCATGCATCTTCAGGAGTAATCAACCACCTTTGATCGAGAAAGAATCCTCCGGACCTTCTGGCGACACTCTTGATGTCTGCATTACATTTGAGTGGATCGGTTATGACGACGATGGCAACGTCTCTGTGCATCAGTATAGGGCAGACGGCGGAGAATGGGTTGATCACGGTACAAAGACCAGTTATACATGGTGCGGTTATAAAGAAGGTGATCATACTTCTAGGCTAGGACCAAAGACGACAAAGGACTCGCTTCTGAACCGATAATCTGGACTTTCACTTTCCTCTCATTTGAATCCTATTTGGGAGACTTCGTCTTTGTGAGTGGGGGTTCTTTCACCATGGGAGATACCTGGGGAGACGGGTTCAACATGGAGAAACCAACCCATCAGGTCGAACTCACGTACGGTTTTTTTGTTGGGAAGCATCCAGTCACTTTCAACGAGTACAATGAGTTCTGTGTAGATAAGGGAGCCGTAATCCCCTCCGATGAAGGCTGGGGAATGGGCAGCAGGCCCGTAATCAATGTGCCATGGTGGATGGCAATAGAATACTGCAACTGGTTGAGTGAAAAGGATGGCCTGCCTCCTGCCTACATAAGACATTGCGAAGTCAACGAAGGTCAGTTGCTTGATTCTGAAGGAAAGCTAACAACGGACATTACAGAAGTACTGGGATACAGATTGTTGACAGAAGCCGAGTGGGAATATGTCGCACGGGGAGGCAAACACAACTCCGAATACAAGTGGTCTGGAAGCGACAATCCTTCACTGGTAGCCTGGTACGATTACAACTCCAACGATAAGACCCACCCGGTTGGCCAGCTCGAACCAAACGCTCTTGGTGTTTATGACATGAGCGGTACGTATTCGAGTGGTGCACCGACTTCTACTCTGAATATACCGCTTCTCAAAAAACAAATCCGTACGTTTCCAGCGGAACTCACCGGATTTGTCGAGGCGGTTGCTGGGCCTTCCCCGAAGAGAATATCCGTGTATCTTATCGGTTTGCTGCCCTTCCCACGGATTTCGCAAGCTTAGCCGGGTTCAGAATCGGTAGAATCGCTCAGTAGCGATACTTCTGAACTCACATTAGAAGATGATAGAGTAAAGAGAAACAATATGATGAGTATAATATGTTCTCAATCGATTACCGAAAGAAAAGGGGGTTAGGAAGAAATGAAGAGACTCTTGATACTACTGCTGATATTTGTGTTTGCAGTGATGCTTGCAGGGTGTAAGAAGCCCAGGGAAAACCAGCCGCCAGTTCTCCAGAAGATCGGTGGATCTGAAGGAGTAATAGATCATTCAGATAATATTCTCGAGTGGAGCGCATCGGATCCAGACGGCACGATTGCGAAGTACTACGTCAACGTCGATGAAGCAGGTTGGGATGACTATGGACTTGAAACAGAATACGTCTGGAATGATTACGGAACCGGGGTTCATTCATTTGAAGTGAAGGCCGAAGACAACGAAGGTACATTCTCAAATATCATCTCCTGGAATTTCGTTGCAATTGAAGAGATGATATTAGTTGAAGGCGGAAAGTTCACAATGGGAGACTCTTGGGGAGACGGATACGAGAATGAATTACCCCTCCACGAAGTAACTATAGATTACGACTACTTCATCGGGAAGTATGAGGTCACCTTTGATGAATTCGATGCTTTCTGCGACGACTTGGGCAGAACAAAACCCAAAGATTTCTCCTGGGGCAGAGAAAGGAGACCAGTGATTTCCGTTTCCTGGTATGACGCAATTGCCTACTGCAACTGGTTAAGCGACAAGGCGGGACTGGCAAGAGCGTATGACGACAACGGTAATCTGCTCGATCTTTCAGGCGGCATGGCAGATGACCCGTCTGAGGTAATTGGATTCCGCTTGCCCACGGAAGCTGAGTGGGAATTCGCCGCAAGAGGCGGAGATTCAGAGTCATTGTTTAAGTACTCGGGAAGCAACGACCCGGATGAAGTCGCATGGTACCGAGAGAATGCTCACAATGACATTGTGGATAGTATCTCAACATGGCCCGTCGGAGAGAAGGAGCCCAATGGGTTGGGAATACACGACATGAGTGGCAATGTGTTCGAGTGGTGTACTGAACCCTTCCAGGAATACACTGCTGACTCAACTACAAATCCCTACGTCCCAATAAACGGAAGCACGGACTTCATAATTAGAGGAGGCAGCTACTTCAATATTGCAAGACTTTTAAGGGTTCCTTATCGAGAGGAAGTAAGTGGGGAAATTGGAATATATGTTGTTGGTTTCAGGATCGTAAGAACCGACAAGTAACAAAGAAGCCCTCTGCGATCTATTCTCAACACAAGGCATCCGAATTTACAAATCAGCCAAAGGCGTTGCTCGCTTACCATGAGATTTTGAAATGGTAGGCAGCTATAATTCCCTGCTTCATGGGCATACTCTTGAAGAAGGTGGAATTATTGTGAAATGACATTGGGTCTTTAGTCTCAACAGAAGTCGGTAAGGCTTCAGGAGAAATTCATGACTCTTATTTCTTATTGGTTATTTCTCAAGAACGTCAGCTTCTTGACTTGGGGGACTTGGAATATCAGTTGATGGATTCACATCTCGTGGTTGGCAGAGCGATACGAACCCACGAACTTGAAGTAGCTGCAACGGTCACTGATTGCCTTGATTCCCTCTTTCACTCGTTTGTCAGCTGCCGTTCCTTCAAAGTCTACAAAGAATATATAGTGCCACATCTCCCTCTTGAAAGGCCTTGATTCGATTTTCGTCAGATTCAGATTGCGATCTGACAACTCTCCGAGGACACTGAACAAGGCTCCGGGCTTATGTTCCGTCGTGAATATAATAGATGTCTTGCATTTTCCAATACATGGCATGGACTCTCTACCCATTAAGAAGAATCTGGTTGTATTTGTATCGAGATCTTCAAAATTCCTCCTTAAGATATCAAGCCCATATGTTTTGGCCGCGAGTTCGCTAGCAATTGCAGCTGTTGACTCCATCTCGCAAACCGCCAGGTCCCTCGCTGCGCCAGCAGTGTCATAGTATTCTTTCGCCATAAGGCCCTCTTTTTCCAGGTGTTCCGAGCACTGTGCCAACGCCTGATGGTGAGAAATCACGTATTTTATGTCACAAATCGCTTTACCCTTGGGAGCCATAAGGCAGTGCTCAATTCGAAGCATAACCTCTGCCTGGACAAGAAGATCACTATCCATCAAAGCATCGTAGGCGGGAATCACTGTACCAGCCAGAGAGTTTTCCACGGGGAGAATTGCGTAGTCTGCTTTTCCATCCTGGAACAAGATTCAGCATCTCCTGGAACGACCTACACGGAATTGTGACAGGGGATTCTCCTAGAAGCTTTCTTATAGCCTGTTCTGAATAAGCACCGTGTTCACCTTGAAAAGCAACAACTTTCCCGTTCAAATAATCTCCCCACCCTTTCAGAAACTGCTTGGATCAATAGCGGTCAGTCCTTTCATCAGATCTGATCCGGACTCTGGCCCTAATAATATGCCGCTTACGAGAGACAACCATATAATTAGCTATGCATCTGAATTATAGCTTACCACAATGATGTCGATAACGACCGCTCCGGAAATCAGGACCGTCCACGACCGATAAGGAATAGCCAATTCAGTTGACCTGAGTCTTGGAGAGAATATCTGCAACTCAATGCGTCTAAACGCGAAAATGAATACAAGAAATAACTCCGGATTATGTGGAAAAAACTGCAGGTCCCAATTTCAGGACCTGTTCTAGGAAATCGCGCAATGTCCGTTTGGAATCTGACGATACTCAAATAGTCTTCGGCCTCAAAATCATCTAGTCTGAGTTTCTATTGCTCTCGACCGCTTTCAAGGCGCCGATCGGCGAATCTCTGCATTGCCCTGGAAAAAAACTCTGAAAGGCCGTCACCGAATTTATCTATGTTCACTTTGAACCGCTCATCTATCACGTACATCTGTCCCAAGGCGGCAAACGACTCAATGGTGTAGTAATGTCCAAAGCTTTCGTTGAACGTATTATACATCTTCTCGATTGCTTCCTGGGCGCGGGCTAAATCGGGATCTTCGTCCCTAATCTCCGCTAGCCCTCTAAATAGCTCATCTAGTGTCTTCTCCATGTCATTCCTCTCCCGATCGCTCTTCGATGCGATAAAATCGTTGCTTTTTTCGACTGTCTCGTCACCCCAAAGTTGTCTAGCTTCTTCTTCATATGGGTTGTAAGAGAAATCAAATCCTTTGAACTTTTCTCTTTGACTCATCGAATCTTCCCCTCTCATAGTTTTGAGCGTCCTTTCCAGTGTGATTAGCATAGCTTCGATTCTCTCTTTCTCAAGAATCAAGTTCTTCTTCTGAAGTTCTAAGGCCTTCTCTCTATCGAACCTTGGATTGCTAGAAGCTTCTCGATCCTCTCCAGAGAAAAGCTACACTGTTTGAAAAAGAGAATCTGCTGAAGTTTATCTAGATCTCCTTCGGAATACTCCCTGTATCCATTTGCCAAATTGCGCTTAGGACTTAGAAGTCCTATCTTGTCATAGTGCTGAAGCGCCCGAACGGAGAGACGGGTGAGCTCTGCAACTCCCTTCACATTGATGTGATCCTTCCAACATTCATCAAATATTATTACCGTGCGTTACAGTCAAGGGCGCATCTTCTGATCAGTGTAGAACGATGTTAGCTCAGCCAGAGCGAATGCTTCCCCTATCTCATTCGAGTCAAACCACACAGTTATGGACATAACTTGTATCACTTTCAGGGGGTAAAGCCAAAGCAATTAACAGTTGATTACTCCGATCTGTTACTTGCCCAAACAATTTCGTCCATTATACAGTCAGATAAGCGGGAGAATCTATGTCCCGTTTTCTGTATCTTATACAGGTATAATGTGATTAGCATAAAGTGATGTGAAAACAGACCATTCATAGAGCTCATAATCGTACTTGGTATGACCACTTCCATTTGCAACACCAGGTAGTTCACATGGGGGATTCGAAGATGGATCTTAAGAAGTTACTTACCCTGCTGTCTGTGGTTGTGTTCTTGTTCGCTTTCTTAGGCGCAGGATCGACTCCGGCAACGAACAACTGCGACGAAGCAAGGGAAATCGCACGACAGGCGTATATTTTCGCTTATCCAATGCTTGAGAATTTCCGAACAATGACTCTGCAGGCCGTGATACCAGATGCGTTCAACCGGTTCAAGCATAGCAAAGGGTTGCTTGGACCTGAATTCAGAGAGATTGTCCGCCCGAACAACGATACAGTGTTCTCGGCTGCATGGCTTGATTTGAGAGCTGAACCAATCATAATTCAGATACCTGCTATTTGCGAAAGATACTACTCCTTACAGTTTGTCGACATGTATACTCATAACTTCGCATATGCAGGAACGAGAACCACCGGTTGCGGGGCAAGGACTTTCTTGATCACCGGTCCGAAGTCATTAGTAGAAGTTCCCGAGAGCATTGATGAAGTATTCACCAGCGAAGGAAACTTTGTCTTGTGTCTAGCAAGGATTTCAATAAACCCAGAGATATCCGGTGAGCTTGATGCAATACGCAAAATTCAAAAAAGCTTTCTAATCCAGCCCCTGAGTTCCTTTCTTGGTTATGAAGCCCCTAAATCTGTAAGAACAGACACTTTTCCGGTCTTCAGACAGGAACGAGCCGAGTCGGCCGGTTTTATCTACTATCTGAACTTCCTTCTAGGCCAGCTAGAAATTCATCCATCTGAGAAAGCCTTGATCGAAAGATTCAGCCTTATTGGAATCGGACCGAATCTTCCGTTTGACGAAGCAGATCTTGATTCCGAAATACGGGTTGCAATTGAGCAAGGGATTGAAGATGCCATGGAAGTTATTCTCAGACCGGGTGAACTGCTGGGAACTACTAAGAATGGCTGGAGTCTCACAAAGCGAGTCTTCGGTAATCGAAACCAGATGCAGGGTAAGTATGAGATTCGAGCTTCGGCCGCTTACATGGGTCTCTATGGTAGCGATCTTGAGGAAACCTACTATCCAATAAGTTATGCAGATGCCGATGGAGAATCTTATGATGGCTCAAGGTACAATTACCTGATCCATTTTGAAAGCAACGAAATTCCACCCGTTGGACCGGGTGGATTCTGGTCCATCACAATCTACGATGAAGACCAGTTCATGGTGCCTAATCCAATTAACAGATACTCAATAGGTGATCGGTCGAGATTGTCATACAACGATGACGGGTCTCTTGACATCTATATCCAGCATGATTCGCCAGGCCCTGATCTCGGAAGCAACTGGCTCCCCGCGCCCAATGGACCTTTTTCTTTGTCCTTGAGAATGTACCTGCCTTCACCAAGAGCCCTTGATCCTCTATACTGTCCTCCTGGAGTAATAAAGTCAGAATATAGGGAATGAATGCCAGCCCGACTATCATAATTAGCTTTTGCTATTAAGTGAGCCAATCTCTGAGTTGAGACCGTACAAACGCAGTAATGATTTTTCGGAGCGTTAAACTAAATAGAATTATACGTGCTATCATTAATCAGTATGCTTCTAACATCTTATGTAGCGTTTTCAAAGCCCCGGGGCGAGTCAATTGGATAGAGCTGGACTTTGCATAGGCTCAAGTACTATTTCCTGGTATGATGGTCAAACTCCCAGAAGGCTTTTGCATGAAGGAAATCCGCTAAGAGTACTCAAAAGCTTTCTTCCAGAAATCCTTGAAAGAGGAGTAGTCGTAGTAACTGGAAAGAAAGGAAGAAGGCTGTTGAATCTTCCGCAAATCCCCGAAGTTGAAGCCACTGAATTTGCCTACAAAGAACTGAAAAGCAAGTACGGAGATCATGAGGCAATTGTGAGCGTGGGCGGAGAGAATTTCACGCTGTATAAGCTAAACGATAAGGGAAACATCACAGCCGTCTTCACAGGAAGCAAATGCGCTTCAGGAACTGGAGAGTTCTTTCTCCAGCAACTAAAGCGAATGGATGTCGAACTGGATACAGCAAACGCAGTGGAAACAAACGAGATTTACGAGCTTTCTTCCAGGTGTACCGTGTTTTGCAAGAGCGATTGTACTCATGCTCTTAACAAGGGAACACCTAAAGAATCGGTTCTCAATGGTCTTGGAAAGGTCATGTCCGACAAGATCGGTGAGCTCATGCACAGGGCTGGTGTAAAGAAGATACTTCTAGTTGGTGGAGTAACAAAAAACCGGCTTGTGCTGAATCACTTGAAAGAAATCGCGGAAATTACCATACCTGATGAGGCTCTCTTCTTTGAGGCCTTCGGCGCTTATCTACATGCCAGTGCTCTCGAAGAAATCGAGATAGATAAAGAGACTGTCTTCAAGGAAGGTATAATGACTTTCCCCAAGAATGAGCCCCTTTCAAAGTTTGTAGACATGGTCGATTTCAAGGAGATGCCTTTCGAGACAGCTGAAGACGGTGATTCTTGCATTCTCGGTATAGACGTTGGCTCAACTACAACCAAGGCGGTTGTTATGAGAACCAAGGACAATACCATTCTTGCTAGTTCATATCTCAGGACTATGGGAGATCCAATAAACGCTACACGCCAGTGTCTTGAAGAGATTCGTGCTTCGCTCGATGTTCCTGTCGAAATAATTGGTCTCGGGGTTACAGGTTCTGGAAGAAAGATAGTTGGCCTTTTCTGCGAGACGAGTGCTGTTTACAATGAGATCATGGCTCACGCAAGGGCTGCCTCATTCTTTGATAGAGAAGTCGACACGATATTTGAGATTGGCGGTCAGGATGCCAAATACACTTTCTTATCCAATGGCGTTGCCCTGGATTATGCAATGAACGAAGCCTGTTCTGCTGGTACAGGCTCATTTCTCGAAGAATCCGCAAAGGAATCTCTGAACATAGATTACAGAGAGATTGGAGACTATGCGCTTAAAGGTCAATCTCCGCCAAACTTCAGCGATCAGTGTGCGGCCTTTATCAGCAGCGATATAAAGACTGCGATCAACGAAGGCATCTCCAGAGAAGATATCTGCGCCGGCTTGGTTTACTCTATCTGTCTGAACTACACAAACAGAGTGAAAGCCATGAGACCGGTTGGGAAAAAGGTCTTTATGCAGGGAGGCGTATGTCTCAATCGTGCTGTCCCCGTGGCAATGGCGGCAGTTACTGGAAAGGAGATAATCGTTCCACCTCATCCCGGACTCATGGGCGCATTTGGTGTATCACTCATGGTTAAGGAAAAGCTTGAACAAGGCCAATTGGAAGAAGAACGCTTTGAGCTGGTTGACTTGATCTCAAAAGAAGTGCGCTATCTCAATACCTTCATTTGTGACGGTGGGGCAGAGAAATGCGACAGAAAGTGTCCGATCCGCATAATTGAAGTTGGAGGGAAGAAGTTTCCCTTCGGCGGTGCTTGCAACAAGTATGAAAATGTTCGTCTTAACCTTCCGATAAACAGAAACGAATACATATATACTACCGATAGAGAGAAGATAGTCTTTGAACGGTCAGACGAAAAGGGCATCGAGACTATAGGAATCAGCAAGTCTCTCTCTATGAATACTCTCTTCCCTCTCTTCTCAAATTTCTTCAGAAGTCTAGGGTTTAAAATCGTCGTACCGGAAAAGTCCGACCCCAGAGGCTGGGATAGAAAGAAATCGGAATTCTGTTTTCCAGTCGAACTGTCACATGGTTATATGTATGATCTTTTGGAGATGAATCCCGACTATTTCTTCATTCCAGCAGTCAAGGGTTTAGAGGTTGCGAACTCCGTTGAAAACTCGGTGTTCTGCCCATTTGTGCAGAGCGAACCGGACTGGCTAATGGGGAGTTTTGAGGAGCTCGGGTCGAAAAGAATTTTGACAGATTTCTTCGATTTTTCGCAGGGCTTCGAAAAAGAGAAAGAGAAGTTCGTCTTACTTGCGAAGTCACTGGGAAGGAACCGCGAAGAAGCTTTGACCGCTTTTTCCAATGGAGTAAAATCCTACGAAGATAGCGTTATAAGGATAAAGGAGATCGGGAACAGGTTTCTTGAAAACGTCGCGAGATCGGATTTCGGTGTCGTGATCTTCGGCCGATCATACAATGCCTTTTCCAGTGACGCCAACATGGGAATCCCGGAAAAACTTGCTTCACGCGGAATTCCTGTAGTGACTTTTGACGCTCTCCCTTATGAAAACGAAAGGTCACATGAGAAAATGTACTGGGCATGGGGTGAGATGAACCTAAAGGCGGCCAGATATGTAAAAAATAATCCAAAGCTCTTCGCACTCTACATAACCAACTTCAGCTGCGGACCTGACTCATTTTTGATCTCCTTCTTTAGAGACATTATGGGGAAAAAGCCATCCCTGATTCTGGAACTGGATAGTCATACATCGGATGCCGGAGTGGAGACCAGGATCGAAGCCTTCGCCGATGTAGTTAGAAGCTCCATAGAAAGGAAGACGGAGCCAGTAGAAAGCAAACGGGCGAAGAGACCGAAACTGATAACGAATAACGGGACATTCAGCATAGAGTTGCAGGACGGAAGACACATTCCCATTACAGATCCTTCGGTCAAAGTAATCGTCCCTACCATGGGCGAGTTTGCAGCTCAGCTCATGGCTGCTGCCTTCGAAAAGGTCGGCATCAACACTCACGTTCTCCCGAGACCGACAGAATTAGAGTTTCAGCTGGGAAAATCCAACTCATTATCCAAGGAATGTTTGCCTTTTCACCTGACTCTAGGAAGCCTTATTCGCTACCTTGAGGAAAACAAGGACGACAAAAGCGTAATAATGTACTTCATGCCTGATACTCGCGGCCCCTGCCGATTTGGTCAGTACAGTACTTACATAGATCTTTGGCTGGACAAGAACAATGCGAGCAATGTTCTACTGTTCTCCCTCAATTCTGAGAACGGTTATGCGGGCATGGGCCTGCAAACTAAACTGAGAATATGGACAAGCATGATCATGGCTGACGAGTTCTGTAATGTTGAAAATGCCCTTCTTACGCTAGCCTCAAATAGAGACGAGGCTATCGAAGCATCTAGAGAAGCTCGCGAGATTCTTCGTGAGAGCTTGAGACGCGATTCATATGGTGAAGTAATCAGAAAATTGGAGACAATCTGCGAGAAGATCTCAAGGATCCCTCTAAAGAGCGATTTCGAAACGACACCAAAAGTTCTGCTTTCAGGGGAGATATACGTTAGAAACGACGAGTTCTCCAGAAAATCACTCGAGTTGTTCTTTGCAGATAATGGAATAATTATGCATGCTTCACCAATTGAAGAGTGGATCTACTATCTGGACTACATATTGCTGAAGAAATATGTACCAACAGAGCTTGGACCGTTGAAGAGAGGGTTGAAACATGTTGAAATTGTTGTAAAGCGATCTATAGAAAAGCGAGTCAAAAAAGTCCTCGAAACAAGCGGGCTTTACAGAGCGCACTTAGTTGATATTGAAGGTATGGTAGATGTCTCAAAGGACTTTCTGAACCCCAAGCTTACAGGAGAAGCAGTCCTCACTCTAGGAGCCGTCTTGTTCGAATCGATAGACAGATATGACGGAGTCATTTCTATAGGCCCATTTGGATGTATGCCGACCAGGATTGCAGAAGCCATTGCAGAAAGAGGACTAGATCACCAAAGGAGAAACTCGAACAAGCTCAAAAGAGAGGTCTTTGATCTTGCCGGCAATATCCCGACACTCTTCTTTGAGTCTGACGGAAACCCATTCACTCCGACCGTCGAAAGCAGACTTGAGTCCTTCGTGGTTCAAGTGAAGAGGGTGAAATCGTTATTGCTTCGACTGAGGGAAGAAAAAGCCTCAACCCCAGATTAGACAGAGGATTCTTGGAGCAAGCAACTGCGATAAACGAAGACCTGTGAAGTACACAGAATCCGGCTCCCAAAATCCTTTCAATGATCAGGTCAGCTCTCAGTGAAGACTTGTTTTCAGAAACAGTCATAGTAAATAGGTGGCGTTTCTCAGCGTTTGTCTGTGGATTTGATCCAAACTATGTCGATTTTCCGGGTTCCACCTCCTTTTGTATTCTATCTATAACGAACAGAACGTGAAGTAAGTACAGAAGCACAGCTCCATTAGCCGCCAAGACCACGCCAATAACCAATCCCGGCAAGAGATGAGAAATCAGCATTGATAATCCAAATGTGATTGCAAGAACATTAAGAGTGAGCTGGGCGACGGTCAGCTTAACAAGTATACCGGGTATCTTACTGCCTCCTCCAACCGTTCCGCTCGCCTGCCGACCAAGGAACTTGCCTATTGAAATCGCCCCTCCCAAAATATTCAGGACACCGACAAGCAGGGTGAGCGGATAGACCAAGATCTCCGGGATAATGCACGATACGGTTCCAAGAGCTGCAAATACAAGACCGATAAGGATCACCGGCAGAGATCTTGGAAAGACTCCTATCGGGGTGCTTCCCGAGGCAATCATCTGGATTGCGAAAATCATCATCAGCAAACCAAGCTGGGCACTTCCCGAAAAAGGCAGAAGCCCGAGATTTACAGGAATCAACAGCACACCAAGAATTATCATGAAGACACTTGTGAATAGAATCATCGCCCTGTCCATAGGTAGTTCTACTTCTTTGTCTTTCCTTTTCTGTTCTTGTGGGTAAGTGCTGTATATCTTTCTCAGAACAAAAGAAAGATATACAATGGCGGCTCCATAGATCAGAACCAAGATCGCCGTCATCTGAACACTTAGAAGACTCTGGTTCCACAGGAGTATCGATATGAGAATTGATGAAACGTATGCCACCGTACATCCAGCTATCAAATGTCGGAAGATCCCCCCATATTCGGACCATGCTCTGAGCTTATCCTTTGACAGAACCATCTGAACAAGCAGAAAAGCTCCTCCGGGGCCAAAGAAAAGGAATAGCAGAAGCCTGGGAATATCGTTGAAGGCATCTGGAATGAAACAAGTTATCGTTCCAATTCCACCAATGATAATTCCTGCAGCCACGACGAGTTTTGATCGTTTCAAGTCTCCAAAGGGCGTTTTCCCCATTGAAATTATCTGCAGCGAGAACATCACCAACAGAAGACCGTAAAGACCATTCTCATAGTAGGGTAGGCCGCCTGTAGCAACAGGGAAGAGCAGCATGCCAGTAATAAGAAGAATGAGCCCGGCTATCATCAATATTACAACTTCCAGAGAAAGCTCCGATTCGCTAAATACTTTTGTCAGTTTCATGGGCACTCATCCCGATCAATAGTAGGTTCCTTTGGTTCTGTAGTTCTCAAGGCGTTCTGCGGCCATATCAAACGCGAGCTTGTCGAACTTCTCTCGGTCTGTTCTGTAGGCCAGTTCGGCATCTCGGATGCTCTGCGGGAAGACAATCAGCAAATCTCCCTTTTCCATCTTCTCAAATATGTAGTTCACCGCATCTTCAACGGACACTGAATCCGGCGGGGGAGTCAGCTCGCCAAATATAGCCGTACGCACATTTCCCGGGCATACAACACTGAATTTAAGACCCTCGTAAGAGAGCTCGTAATAAAGGCTTTCCGTCATGGTTTTCACTGCGCTCTTTGTACTTGCATACAGTGCTTGATATGGAAGCGGAACCAACCCTGCTATAGAAGCTGTGTTTACAATATGGCCGGATTTTTGTTCTCTCATGATCGGTATGGCATGGTAGGTCCCGTAGATCACTCCCCAGAGATTGATATCCACAACCTTTTTCCAGATTTCGAGAGTCACCATCTCGGTCGGGATTGTCATTCCGATCCCTGCGTTGTTGAAGACGAAGTCAAGATGTCCTGCATTCTTCTTGGCAGACATGATTAGCTTCTCAACTTGATCTTCCTTTGTGACGTCAGTAAGAAAAGGTACAGCTTCACCGGCGTATTTCGAATTCAATCTCTTAGCTTCTCTATCGAGATTGTCCTGATTAACGTCGGCCATAAAAACAGTCGTTGCCCCCCTGGAAAGCATCTCTTCGGTCATACCAAGCCCTATTCCTGAAGCCGCTCCGGTAACCACAGCCACTTTCTTCTCAAAGTATCCGTTCATTTCCTCCTCCTCTCATATCCTATGGAAGTATCCTGGAATCGCCAACATTCAACTTAATTATTCCTTTTGCCATTGCCGCGGATGTAACCCTTTTGATCGGCAAAGCCTTCAGTGACCTTATGATTCTTGACTGCAATGGGTGCTGCTCATATGTTAGGCCGATCCATTCGACCGTGCCGGTACCATTCCACATCTGTTTGAAAACGGCCTCCTGAGGATAGAGAGTTGCATGACTCAAGGTAGCTCCGCCCTTTCCGAGATTAGGCAAATACCTCCACCCAAAGAGATTGATCTTAGGATTCTTGTTCAACTCCGCCAAATCTTCTTCACTTACCTCATCGCCTCTCTGGAGGTCTATTTTCAGGAATGTAAACTGCTCGTAGCTGGCCGCCACAAACCAATGATTTTTTAGATGGCGCTCAGACGAGATATCTGCGAACACCTTCGGTACTCCGTCCTCTTCACGGCCCCCGATTATCGGGCAGGTCTTGTTCTCCCATACGACAAGCGCATAGACTCCTTCGAGACCATCTGAGTTTCCCACATACTTTACAGGTGCCGTTACCTGAATTAGCCTGTATTCTCCCCCAATCATCCAGTCTACATCCCGGCAATTGGTGTACTGAACGGTAACGATAGGTTCTTTGAGCTCGAAATCTTCAGGGATGTGGTTCAGTAGAGCTTCTTCGTCCGTCTCATACTCCACCGTAATAACGGTATTGTCTCCGTAGAGAACCCTTACCGGGTAGAAAGGATCGCCACCAAAGTGCACAGGCATCTTGTAGATAAAGTCATGGTTGAAAACGAATTTCCCTTTTTTCCCAGACACTTCATTTCCTCCTCTCTGCATCATGATGATTTAATTGGGGATTTTGATTAACGCCAAATCCTCCAGACTCGTAAAACTTCGTGTATGATTCTTGCAACTCTGCTTCCTTATTGATGTTTGAATGAATCCATAATTATCCAAAAAAGTCGGTAAGTCTCTTGAAAAAGTCAGGATGAATGAAGACTGTACGAGAAACCCGGCCTCTACTTCAAGATTATTAGAACACAAACCCTCATGAACTTCCAAGTAAAAATGAATCAGCAAGAACAGAAGGAATAAGCTTCATTTCTGCGCAGTATTTCCGTAAACTCTGTCGCCATACTCAACGCTGGGCTTGATTCTAGAGATGATCTCTTCCAAGTTCTATTCTTCTGAATTGACCTGGCCTGCAATTCTCTTATCGGTACGGCTTGGCTTATGTTATCCTGGAGCTCTTACTATTCAGAAACTGTCGAAAGACGCTCTTCAAAAGCATCCAATCCCTGTATAATTAGAATAAATTCTCGCTTCTGAGGAGATTTTGTAACCGACTTGCCAAAAGGCATGATGCTCTTGACGCGGAGTGGATAGAGAATGGCTAAACGCTTTCTAATTGTACTCTTGACAATCTCGATTGTTTTTCTTGCATCCGGATGCCTCTTTTTTGGACTACCCAACTTAAATGGCAGCTGGGATGTCATCATAATTTATTCCGGCGGGGCTTCTGAAACCGCAACTTTTAATATTGAGCAACACATAGTATACAACTACAGGGGAAGTTTCTGTCTTGATTCATCTTGCAGAGAACTTTTCGGAATGATCTCAAACGATCGCGAAGTACATATAAACACCTGGACTTCTGAAAGAAGAATAGATTTCGCTGGATCGGTAACCAAGGACACGATGTCGGGAACGTTCACGATCTTCGATCTGGACGAAGGAACCTGGGAGGCGACGAAACGTTAGTTCGTGACCTCTCCGATAATCCGTGAATCTTTCAGATTTATCAGTTGTAACTTGCTGAGAGTTAGGATCTAGATCCCTTGCATAGGCTGTAGAAGATTGTGTTCATTCAGGTAAGACAGAATAGATATTCTCCACAGGCGCAAAGGATCAGATTACAATAGATCATCGGATTCATCAAACACTATCTCTTGAAAGCAGGTTTTTGGAGGGCGGAATGACAACAATATATCTAATGCGGCATGGACAGAGTCAGGCAAATGTAGAGGGGATATTTGCAAATGGCGATAATGGTTTTCCCCTAACCGATGAGGGAAGGATACAAGCGAAAATGGCCGCGCGCTATTTGAAGCTTAGGAACATTCGCAAGATCTACACCTCACCGATTCTGAGAGCAAGGGAGACCTCACGCATAGTCTCATCTGATCTTGAAATCGAACCTCAACTACTTGATGAGATCCGTGAATTTCACGTTGGCGAGCTTGAGGGCGAGCTCATTGAAGGGGAAGCAGAAAGAGCGTTTCTTGAACTTGTAAGAAGTTGGATTGATGGCAAGGTAGATAAGAGAATCCCCAACGGAGAGAGCCACAGAGAAGTTATCGATCGATTTTGGAAGGCTATGAATACAGTTGTTAGTGAATGTCCCGAAGGAGAAGTCCTTGCGGTAAGTCACGGAGGCTTTCTGTCAATGACCCTTCCCTTCGTTTGCAACGGAATCGACCCGAAGAGATTCTTCTCGAGATCAGGCATTTCGATAAACAACTGCGCTATAACCACCGTGAAAGCCTACAGAGAAAACGACTCTTTTTCGCTCGAGCTTGTGGACTGGGCGAATACTTCGCATATGGAACTGGATTTCGAAAAGGAACCAGTAGAGACTATCTGGAACTCAGAAGATTGATGGAAAGATGATTTAGGAAGGAGGCAACAGTCGTGAAGATTGGAATAATCGCCTATTCGAAGACCGGAAATACACTGTACGTTGCCGAAAAACTGAGAGATGAGTTGATCTCTGCGGGAAAAGAAGCATCTGTGGTAAGGCTGAGATCGGAGACTCCCGATCTCGAAAGATATGAGGGACTGGTCTTCTGCACTCCGGTGAATGGCGGAGCACCCGCCGATACTATGAAGAGCTACCTTGCCAAAATGAAGTCCCTTGAAGGCAAGAAGGTTGCCCTTATGGCTACGGGTCTCTTTCCAGCCGCTTTGGGAAGGAGACAGACGCTTGCCTACATGAAGAAGATCTGTAGAGAGAAAGGGGCAGAGATCTGCGGGGAGGCCAGCGTTGGATGGTGGAGTTTTGGACGAGAGAGAAAGATAGAGAGGTTGGTAGATGATCTCGCTTCTTGTTTCAAGTGACGGATGATTACAGTCAGTGTGTGCAAATCAGAATTACAACTGCCGGCCAAATTCACCTTCATATCATTCACTAATGAGTTCAACCAGATTTCTACAGGCCGCTTTTTGAAGATATTCCTTGTTGCAGAGGCAGAAGGCATTGGTTTTGAGAAAATCATAATCTCCCGCTAAACCGGGACAAAGTCTGCCGAAAACGCATCAATTTCCACGTACGATACCCGACAGTGCTAACAGCTCGGGCCTTTCGGAAAGCTCTTCGCGTCTTCTCGACTGATATACTTGTTGCGAAAGCGAAATCATCGCTGATCTCGACAGTGATTTGTTTTTAGAGACTATCATCAAAGGAGGACTTTTCAATGCGCAAATTGCTTTCAATGACTGCAATAGTTCTTCTAGTTTCTTCACTCTTTGCTTCAACACCGGAAGAGATTCTCGTCAAAAGCGGGAGTTTTTTAATGGGAACCACCTGGAGAGAGGAAGGCGTGGATAATGAAGCGGTTCGACGGATCCATCTGAATTACGATTACTACATCGGAAAGTACGAAGTTACCTTCGACGAGTACGGTTTTTTCAGTGCGGAGACTGGAAGGAGCCTTCCAGACGATGCGGGTTGGGGAAGAGGGTCTAGACCTGTAATCAACGTGAGCTGGTGGGACGCAATTGATTACTGCAACTGGCTTAGCCTTAAGGAAGGGTTGACCCTTGCCTACGACTTTGAAGGCAATCTGCTTGACGCATTGGGCAACAAAACCACAGACCCCTCAGAAGTTGAAGGTTACCGGCTTCCGACAGACGCAGAGTGGGAATTTGCAGCGAGGGGCGGTAACTTGAGCAAGGGCTATACAAGATCAGGTGGAAACTCGGTTGACTCAATAGCCTGGTATAAGTCGAACTCCGAAAACATGACCCATCCTGTGGGAACTAAAGCACCGAACGAACTGGGAATATACGATATGTCTGGAAACGTCTGGGAATGGGTAAGCGACTATCACATCAACTACTCCGTCTCGGAAGAGATAAATCCCTATACAGACACCTTTTCAGCATATAGAGTGAAGCGTGGAGGGAGCTGGATAGACTGCGTAATGGGCGTATGCGTAGATGTCAGGACTAAGGGCTTGCCAGATCACACTATCACAAATCTCGGATTCAGAATCTGTAGATCAGCAAAGTAAAGGCTTCTGCAATAATCTTAATTCCATCATAGAACCGTGTCTGGAATCATCTGGTGTCAAAGCTAACCCAGAACTTAATCATCTCCTGCAGTAGAAAGCAACGGAAATTAACAGTAGAACAACTTTATTGGCCCAATCGCCGAAACCGATTTTCACTCCTATTCCTAATTGCTCACCCAAAAATCAAACTGCCAAATCATTTGCTTCAGTTTTGTTTTTCGGAAAGAATGTACTATAATCTAGGCACATATGTTCTGAACAAATGATAGGAGAGATGTTATGACGGGAAAATTGATTAGAATGAACCGGATACTTAAAGAAGACGGAAAGACGGTAATCGTAGCGATGGACCACGGACAGTTTCAGGGTCCGATAAACGGCATCAGGAATGTCAGGGAGACTCTGAGTAACATAATTATCGGCCGGCCCGATGCAATAATCCTTAATCCGGGCGTTATCGAAAAGAACGGAGATTTGCTTGGAGGAAAAGTTTCGATTCTATGCAGAATAACCGGTGCATCTACTAACTACTCCACTATGTTTGATTATCACAGAATTACTACTTCTGTTGAACATGCGCTATCAATAGGAGCAGACGGAGTCGTTGTTATGGGATTCATAGGAGGCGATGGCGAAAATGCGTCACTGGAGATTATTGGCAGGGTGGCTGAGCAATGCAGCAGACTGGGAATGCCACTGATTGCTGAAATGCTTCCGCAAGCCATGGATCACTTCACTGACCCCGAATATATTGCTCTCGGAGCCAGGGTCGCATATGAACTTGGCGCCGATCTGATAAAGGTGTATTACACTGGCTTAGAATCTTTTTCAAAGGTTCTGGAATCGGTCCCTGTGCCGGTTGTGATTGCCGGCGGGCCGAAGGGAAAGGATGCCTTTGAAATGGCGAGAGAGGCTCTTGAACTTGGCGCGATGGGAGTTGCTTATGGAAGAAATGTATTCCAGGCCGACGACCAGACCGAATACGTAAGAAAGCTGCTGAAAACGGTCCACGGCTAGTCCGAAATGAGGTGGCGTTTATGAAAAAAACACTCTTGTTGGTTTTCGTATTGCTTGTTGTTAGCTTGGTGATCGGAATTGAAGGGTATGTCTTTGTTGACCTTAATTCAAACGGAATACTCGACGCAGAGGATCAGGTTGTTCAGGGTTGTCTTATTTCAAATGGAATTGAGATAGTACCTTCAGACAGTGGCGGGTTCTACAACATCTCTGATTCAAATGGCTTCGTATTCCTGATCAAACCAGATGGTTATGTATGCAACGAGTGGTATGCTAGAGGAGTCGAGAATCACGACTTCTTGCTGACGCCGATTGTGGAGAACGGCGTCTTCGCGGTTGTCAACGACATTCACTATGCCGATGATCCTGATCTCTTCTATGAGTCCCTGGGCGACAGAGAGATGATCGACAACCCAGATGAATACATGACTAAACTAGTTTCGATTCTTGAGACAATTAGTCCCGATTTCATTGTCTGCAACGGCGACATGGGAGCAAGCATCAAGGACATCGACGACGAGACTGCAACCAGATGGGCTACTAAGGTGAGAGACTATCTCACAGTCGGAGACATCCCAGTTTACTACTCAGTCGGAAATCATGAGACAAACAAAAAGAAGGAAGATCCGTACGACATTTTTCACAACGCATACGGACCTAAGTATTACTCTTTCAACAGCTGCGGAACGCACTACATTGTACTCAATACCCACAATGTTGTAGATGGCAGTTTCATCTACGAGATCGACTCCGTGCAGCTCGAATGGCTAAGAAGAGATATAGAATCTGTCGCTCTCAATACCAGAATAATTGTTTTCTCTCATGAACCGATATTCAATCTGGCAAAGACCGACAATTATTATGAGATGATGCAGATCTTTGCAGACGAGTGCTCATATCACATCAGCGGCCATAGACATACTATGATAGAGTACTTCGATGCCCCGTTTGTTGAGCTAACCTGCGGCGCCATATCGGGAGCGTGGTGGGAAGGCCCTTCCCCAACGGGTGACGAATATGGATTCACGCTTTTCGAAATGAAGAGAAATGATCTCAACTATTGTTTCGTTACTCTTACAGAAGATTATTCCGGGTGGTTCGACATGAGCAGAGAGACTCCCTATTCCGGAGTGGAGTATGTTCGATTCTGCACGTTTCCTTCAGTATCGGACGATATTGAAGTACTTCTCAATGATCGTGTCTTCGAATGCGATGTCTTGAAGAGAGAGATGAGCTATTGGTGCGAGTACTATTTCAACGTTAATCTTTCTTCATGTGGCGATGGCCTAAATGAAATAGTTGTACGCGTCGGAGATAAAGAATTCAGAAAGAAGCTCTTCGTCAGAAGCGCTCCGGTAGATATCAAATCTATGAAAACCAATCCAGAATACTTTGAGGGAGCTCTTGTGCTCGTCTCGAATTGCTCCAATACCGGTCAGTGGGGTACAACCTACACATTTAACGATGGCAGCGATACTTTTATGGTTCAAATAACCAATCTGGACATTCCATTTGCCATTTCCAAAGATGAGAAGTACTCTCTCTACGGAATCTTTAGAAACAACGAGAGAGTGGTCGATCCACTGAAGCTGTTGGTGGCCGAGGGAATTGTTCAGGAAGAATAAGGAGGGGAAATAAGTATGAAGAAAACCTTAGTGGTTGTTCTTGCGGCAATGCTTCTGTTTTCTGCTGCGGTAATCGCGAATCCCGTACTAAAGATCAGTGGTGTGATCGCGTTGAGAAATGAGGAAGGCGTCTGGCAACTCACACTTGACGAGTTCAAAGAACTGCCCCAAACCGAGTTCTTTGTCACCGATCCCTGGATGGGTGACAAAACATATGTAGGAGTGACTCTCGCCGATCTGCTGAAGTTCGTAGGGGTTCCTTCGGGCGCGAAAAAAGTCGTGATGGTCTGCTCCGATGAGAAAGAATTCGCAGTAACTTATGAAGATGCGTTGAAGTATCCGATAATGCTGACTCACTCAACCAGATCGGGCGAAAGCTTGAGGGCTCTTCCAGCAAGCCAGGGCGGCCCTATAAAGCTCGCGTATCCGATCAACGACTTCCCTGAAATCACCGACAAGTATCCATCAGATAACTGGGCATGGTACGTTGTCGAAGTCAGGGTTGAGATGTGATTTTCGTAATGGGGGAGGCCAACTCCCCCATTATCTGTTAGAAGAGGTGGCTGATTTGAAAGCAGCAATTTACAAGGGCATTGGGAAGATCGAAATCGAAGATATTGATACTCCCACAATTCAGGTAAACGAAGGCCTTGTCAAGATAGGGATGGTCGGTGTCTGCGGCACAGATATCAAGACATTCAACAAAGGTCACCACATGTTCAAACCGCCTTGCATTCTAGGGCATGAATTCACGGGAAGGATTGTTGAAAAAGGCGCATCGGTAGATCGCGATTTCGGTGATTCTAGATATGTTATTGCCCCCTACATAGAGTGCGGTAAATGTGAGATGTGTCAAAAGGGAGTTCCCGAGCTCTGCTCAAAGAAATTCTGGGTCGAAGGGGCCTTTACCGAGTATGTGAAAGTGCCGTCGGAGATCCTGGAAAGGGCGACTCTGAAAATACCCGATGATGTTCCTGAAAGTACCGCGACCCTTACAGAACCGCTTGCCTGTGCGATTCATGGCATTGATAAGGCAAGAATAAAACCTGAAGACAGGGTCCTGGTTGTTGGAAGCGGGCCAATGGGGCTGCTTCTTGGAAACGCTCTGAAGAACATGAGATGCGAGACATACATTTCCGATGTTGATAATAACAGGCTGTCCATGGCAGCAAACTGCGGTCTCAAAACTATAGACTTCAGTGATTCGAGTTTCGAAAGCTTCAAGAAGAGTCAATCTCGTTTCGATTCAATTATCCTTGCAAATGATAAAAAGGAACTTGTCAATCAGCTTCTACCTTTTGTTTGTCCGGGCGGAACATTTGAACTGTTTGGTGGAATGTCGAGAGACACGATCCTGGAAATAGATCCTTACTTTATTCACTATAAAGAGGTAGATCTCGTCGGCACTTTTGGTTTCTCCGAGAAGGATTTCAAGAAGGCTTTCGGCTTCATCACTGGCGATCCAGATTCTTTCTCGAGATTGATTTCCAGAGTTTGGGATCTGGAGAATATTGACGAAGCCTTTAAAGATGCTATTGACAAGACCAAAATCAAGATTGTCGTTAAGGTCTCCCACTAGGAGGGATTTAAGTGAAGAAGGTATTTCTCTTTTCGTTACTTCTCATAGTCAGCACGGTTGTATTCGCTGTTACCCTCGATTTCTACTGTCTTGCCTGGCAACCTGCAGCGGTCGACAAAATATACGATCTGGTCGATATCTGGAACATGGAGAATCCGGACATTCAGGTCAATATCATCTGGGGTACATGGGAGTCTTCAGATCAGTACCTGTTGACGAGTTTTCAGGGCGGAAATGCACCGGACGTCTTTCATACTGATGCAGAGAAGTTCCGAGAGTATGGGATGATGGGATACGCTGCACCGCTCAACACTTGCGTCACAGACGACATGATTGCAGACATCCCTGCCCACATATTCGAAGATTGCTACGATTTCACCGGCAATCTATATGGTATTCCGTGGTGTCAGGAAACGCAGGTGATCTTCTACAACAAAGACATATTCGAAGAAAGCGGAATCAGATTACCTCTCGACAGAATGATTTCGTGGGAACAGCTCCTCGATATTGCTCAAAGCGTTACAAAGAAAGATGAAAGCGGGAATGTAATAACCTGGGGAATCCTTGCTCCGCTAATGGAGAGGTTTCACTGGACGTTGATCGCTCAGAATGACGGAACGATACTTACTAAGGACAGCAATCATAAATGGAAGGTCGAGATCAATGAGGGGGCAAAAGAAGCTATTGAATTCTACCTTTCGCTAATAACGGAGCACAGGGTGATGCCGAGAGATGTTATAAGCATAGACTACACCTCTCTAATGCAGGGATTCATAAACGGAAAGTACGCAATGGTTACCTTCGGCTGCTGGAACAGACGGTTCTTGCTTCAGAACAAGAACTTCAACTGGGGTATGCTTCTTGTCAAGAACGGTGACAACAAGATCAATGCGTCCGACCCCCAGGCTTTCGGTATCTCAAAGCTGTCCAAGCACAAGGATGAGGCCTTTGCCTTTATAGAATTCATGACAAATACTGAAAACTCAGCCGAGATAAGCTACAGCGACTATCTCTTCCCTGTCAGAGAGTCATCTCTCGAGGATCCGAGATTCAGCTCTCCGGAAAACGAATGGAACATCGCAAAAGCCTGGCTCCAATACTCGGACAACGTGAAGCCGGGGATGCCCGGATTCTACTCCTTCGAATGGAAGCTGTTTGTTCCGAATCTCGAAAAAGTCATCCTCGGAAGCGTGAGCCTCGATGCCGCCCTTAAGGATACTGTCACTGAAGGAAACAAGATGCTGAAGAAACTCGGGCTTCAATAATCAGTTATAGCTTGAGGAGAGTGAAAGGACTCTGCAGAGGTTGTGTGTACTGTTTGATCTAAGCTCTTTTGAGAGACTCCTTTCATTATTTCCTTATTAAGAGCTTGTATTCGCCAGTATAAGGTGATACTGGCAGTCTGTGAAAAACATGCTACCGATTAACTCGGTAACTGTCGGGAGTGATGATAAATCAGAAAGAGCGAAACGGCCAAGGCGCTGCCGTATATTCTACCGGTATTGATCGTAGTAGCGCTCATAAGTGTATACCCATTTGTTAACGGGATATACAACAGTTTCTTTTCCGATGCTGTCTTCGGAGGTGGAAAGTACTTTTCAGGCCTTGAGAATTTTAGAGACCTGATGTCTGACAGCCTCTTCTGGACCGGACTGAAGAACAACTTTATATGGTCGGCCGCATGTGTGGGATTTGAGCTTGCAATAGGTATGCTGATAGCGCTGTTGCTCAATCTTCCGTACATAAGGCTCAGAGGGCTATACAGAGCACTCATCCTTCTTCCCTGGGCAACAACTCCCGTTGTCGCGGCACTGATCTGGAGATACATCTTTGGGGTAATGGGACCGCTGAATTCCTTTCTGAATGCTGTGGGATTTGCAAATCCTCCCAACTGGTTGGTAACCCCCGGCTATTCTCTGTTCGCCTGTATAGTCGCAAACATCTGGATAGGCCTCCCATTCGTTATTGTGACTCTTCTGGCGGGACTGCAGTCCCTTCCGTCTGATGTATACGAGGCCGCTGAAATAGATGGTGCCGGTGTATTGAAGAGGTTCTTTCATCTCACTCTGCCTCTAATGAAGAGCTTGATTCTGATCCTTGTTACCTTGAACACTATCTGGACTTTCAACATGTTCGATATCGTCTACTCAATGACAAACGGTGGACCTGGAAACTCTTCAATGTTGCTGTCGCTGTACTCCTATCAGAACGCTTTCGCCTACTTTCAGCAGGGTTATGCTTCTGCAATCGGCGTAATCTGTCTGCTTATTCTCCTTCTACCAGTAACCTTTTACATTAGGGAGGTAAGAAATGAGGCCTAAGAGAAGCGTAGTAATTACAATGAACATCGTTGCCTTTGTAGTAGTTCTCCTAATCCTCTCTCCTCTCTTGATGCTAGTACTAAACTCTTTCAGAGAGACTATGGATATTTATCAGAATCCCCTAAAGCTTCCCGAGAAGTTATATACTGGAAATTACTCAAAGATCTTCCAGGACACCAGTTTTCGCAGGAACTTTGCGAACAGCATGACAGTTACCCTCGTCACCGTTCTGCTTTGCATAGTCATAACAATGCTGGCAGGTTACGCCATGTCTAGATTCAAGTTCAAGGGCAAGAATCCCTTGATACTTTGGTTGCTAGCTTCCCAGGCTTTTCCGGGAATTCTTATGATTATTGGCCTCTTTTCTCTTTTGAACCGATATTCTCTTCAGAACAATCCCATAGGTTTGATTATTCTGTACACTACCTTTACTATCCCTTTCTGCAGCTGGCTTCTTAAGGGGTACTTCGATGAGATTCCTCAGGCACTTGAAGAAGCTGCAATGATAGACGGCTGTACTCGCTTTCAGGCAATGAGGAAGATAATCGTACCGATGGCCGTTCCGGGGATTGTTGCTGTCGGAACGTTTGCCTTTCTTCTCTCGTGGAATGAGTTCTTTTTCGCACTTGTAATCATGAGAGAGAATGCGAATTACACCCTTCCAGTATTTCTCTCAAGGTTTGTTGGAACTGGAGGCGCCGTTGAGTGGGGTGCGCTTTCGGCCGGAGCTCTCATCACTGCTCTTCCTCCTATCCTTCTATTTCTTCTCTCGCAGAAGTATTTGATCGGAGGCTTAACGAGAGGTGCTGTCAAATGAGAGCTGCGGTTATTGGTGCGGCCTCAATCGACAGATACTTGATTCTCGATTCATATCCTGAAAGAGATTCCATGGTATTTGCAAAAGGCACACACAATTTCATCGGGGGATCGGGAGCAAATATCGCGCTGAATCTCTCGAAATATGTTAAGACGGACTTCTACTTTGGTACGGGAAATGATTTAACTTCGGAGTGGATTCTCAAGAGGCTTTCTTCTTCGGAACTGAACCTAAGCTACAAAATCGAGGATGGACCTGGTGCTGAGACGATAGTGATGTTGGATTCTCACGGAGAGAGAAGAATCATATCGCTTGGAGGCCACGCCCTCTTTAGCGGCGTAATCGATGAAAAGAGATACGATGCGATTTGCGTAGCCGACTGTTTCAAGGAAGTAGCTGTCGATGCTTTCCGAAAGGCCTCTGAATCTCTGAAGGTCTATGTGCCTGGTGGTTGTGGTCTGTATTTCGGCGTAGATGCCGTTATTGAGGTATCCTGTCTGTCGGATTTCACTATACTCTCGGAGGGCGAAGCGCAGACCATTCAAGACAGAATAAATGAGATAACCTCAAACGTAATCATAACCAGAGGATCATCCGAGACACTCTGGATAGATGGAAACAAGAGCCGTCGTTCATTTGAAGTCGAGAAGACTGGAGGAAAGCTCGCGGACACTACAGGTGCCGGTGACGCTTTTGCCGCAGGATTTATAGAGAAGTTCATAGAGTGCGGGGATCCGGTCCAAAGCATCTACCATGCTCACAGGAAGGCTGCGGAAGTGATCTCGGTGATTGGGCCGAACCTCGTGGAAGGGAGGAAAGACCTACGATGAAAGGACTGATGGCCGATAGAGACACAATGATAAAGGTGTGCAAACTCTATTATCTTGAAGACCTGACACAGAGTGAAATAGCAAAACTGGTCGGAATATCCAGGCCTCAAGTGAGCAGGTTACTCACAAAAGCCAAGAACGAGGGGATCGTGAGGATCGAAATCGATTCGGGAAGCCTGGGAAATTCTGAAGAGATCTCAATGGAGATGAAAGAGAGATTCGGCCTGAAGAACGTTATCGTTGCGGATGAAGGAACGGAGGTAGGAACAATAACCTCGATCGCTAAATCTGCAGCTAAATTTCTTCCCGATTACGTGAAGAATGGACAGCTTGTGGGGATCTCCTGGGGTCGAACTCTGTACGAGACAGTTGAAAGAGTCGTGTTCAACGGGGAGCTTCCAAACACAACATTCATACCCTTAATCGGCGGCGTTGGCCAGTTGCGCCATGAGTATCAAATGAATTCAATAGTTGAGAAGATCGCAAATTCCTTTCACAGTAATCGTTACTACCTTTTCGCTCCGGCCTTCATAGAGAACTCGAAGACTCTGAATATGATGCTCGAAGACGGCTCAATAAGATTCATGTCGGAGATGTGGAAGAGGCTGGATCTGGCAATTGTAGGTATAGGTGAACCCATATCTTTATCCAATGCCTTCAAGAACATCTACGACAAGGAGTTCCTTGCTAATCTTATGAAACACGCAGCGGTTGGCGACATAGCAGCGAGGTTCTTTGATGCCAGCGGAATACCTTGTGTTTCCGGAAACGAAAACATTCTGGGGATTTCTCTTGAGCAGCTGAAGGAAGTCCCCGAGGTAATTGGAATTGCCGGTGGAAAGGAAAAGGCTCTGGCGATTCACGCGGCAATTAAGGCCGGATACATCAATTCAATCGTCACGGATCGGAGTACCGCTCTCCAGATACTCCGGATGGAGAGGTAATATGAGAATCGGATTAGTTTACAATCCAAACTCCGGTAAGAGAGAGAATGATCGCAGTCTCATGAAGGCACTCGCCTCAAAGCTTCAGGGAATGCATCTTTTCTGCACCAGATCTACTCATTTCCACCTGAAAGAGTATTTCGATCTGGAAGTAATAGGATCGGAGCCAATATTCAGCGACTACAGGGACACCGTAAACGCCGGCAAAGTCCTTTCAGAGACAGATCTAGTGATCTCAATCGGGGGAGACGGAACTGCATCCGATATCATTGCGGGTATGCGCAAGATCGGAAGGCTTGTGCCTGTTGTAGGCGTAGCTCTAGGAACGTCAAATTGCGGACCCTTCATCGTTCTGAGATCGGTCAGCGATATACATGAATTTGACTTCCTGAATATTGAGCCCATATGGGTAACGGGACTGGATGTCTTTGAAGAAAGGTACGTGGGTTCGGCATTCAACGATATCGTCATTTCCCAGACACTAATTTCGACAGTTGAGGGAGAGACCTGCACTATCGATGCTTCGGATTTCTTCTACAGAAACAAGAGAACACGTAGAGAACCTACATCAATTGCTTCAGCCGCAAGCAGATTGGAGATCAATGGCGAAGAGATCACGCCGAGGTTTCAACCCTCTCAGATAATCATCTCTCCATTCTCTGAAGACATGAAGTCTCTATATGCATACAGGGCAGTTAATGGGCTCCTTTGCTGGCTGCCGTATTTACTATGCAACTCGGCAATGATTGTCTCTTCGAGGCCGATAATAACTATGGTGGAACCGGGCGAGACCGTTTCCGCGGACCTCAAGCAGTTTATCCTTGCCAGCACTGATACAGTGCGGCTATCAGGCTTCAATGCCTTCTGCGTAATAGATGGCAATCCAAGAGTGGATCTTTCAGTGAGTGTCGGGATTGAAGTGATAACAAATGAAAGAGCAGGACTCTGTCTACGAAGAAGTGATGGAAAGTGAGCAGGATTCTCCGGGCACTTGAAGCATTCGCAGTTGGCGATGCGATGGGAATGGTAACGGAATTCATGACCCGACGACAAATCTATACCAGGTTCAGTTTTGTAAGTGATCTGCTGGAACCAAACCAATCGCTCATCCACAGAAACCTAGTAAGAGGTCAGATAACGGACGATACGGAGCAGGTCATTTATTTAACCAGACTTTATCATGAGAAAGGGAACTTCTCACAGGAGACAGTCAAAGAAGCTCTTTGCAGGTGGGAGGACGAGTGCGACCCTGTTGCGAAAGGCTACATAGGACCGAACACTAAGAGAGCTATCGAAGCCTTCAAAAATAGGCAGGACTTCGAAAGCCTTGGTACAACCAGCGGAGCACCAATGAGAGTGCTAGCTCCAGTGTTATGTAATCTAGACAGAAGCGAGAAACATCTTGTCGAAGCAATAAGAAACTGTACTGTCCCTACTCACAACACGAATCTTGCTCTTGAAGCTTCTCTGGCAGTCGGATTTGCCTATTACTACGCTGCGAGAGGATTGAATGCCAACGGGATCGTCGAGGCCGCAATAAGAGGCTCTAAAGTATGCGAAAAACTCACCTGTGCAGAATTTGTAGGACCTTCGGCCGGCGAAAGACTTGCTGCCATCAAAGGTCTCATCGGTGGGCAACATCCTGACGATTTCTTGGACAGGCTTTACTATGTATTCGGAACAACTATGGAGGCCGTGGATGTCGCCGTGGCAGCGATCGCCATAGGCCTTTTCTGCAGAGATGATGTCTGGTTGGCAATAAGAATGGGCGCTTCGATAGGTGGTGATACCGATACTATAGCCGCAATAGCTGGAGCACTGTCTTCTCTTCAGGGCGATGCAAACAACATCCCTCACTTCATAACCCAGAGAGTCCTGAAGGCAAATGAAGATCTTGATCTTGAGAAGCATGCGAGATACATCGAAAAGATGAGTGACATAGATGATTAAACTCCTCTCCGGAAGCGCCTCCGTTGGAATTATCTACGGAATCTTCAATTTCGTTCTCATACCCTATCTCAACGGCAAGTTTCACTCGACTGCTCTGGCTGGGAACCTGGTTTCAGCAGGCATGATTATAACGATCTTCACAGGGATGCTTATCGGCTATCTTGGTGACCGAAGCAAAAAGTATCTTGCCTTCATTAAAGGACTCTTCATCATTACGATTATCAGTATGTTCATACTCAGCACTAACAACGAGATCCTGTTGGGTATTGCGGCTGTAGTTTTCACCATGTCGATTTTCAGTTTGCTTACACCATACTCTGCCCTTGTCAGCAACGTAAGTAAACCGGGCAGAAAGGACAGAAACTATGGATTCATGATGGGTATTATGAACATCGCCACCTTTCTCTCCTCTCTCTTTATAGGAGTCACCCTTTCAAGAAGCGGTGAGACAGCCTTTGTGGTTTTCTCAATAGCCGCTGCAGTTCTCGTTGTTCCGCTTTTCTTCTATAGAGCCGAGTCCCACATAGTTGATTCTGCTGTGGGCATCAAAGAAGAAGATTTGAGGTTCAGAGTTGACAGGAAGATAGTATTTGTGATGATCTCACAGTTTGGCCTGTGGTTTTCAATGGGCGGGATACTTCCCTACCTGACATCTTTCATAAGCAGTGATATTGGTGTTTCTCTTGGCACTGCATCATCGATAATGGGAATATCAACTCTTGTGAGTGGCGTGACTTCTCTCATGACTGGCACTCTGAGCAAAACGCTCGGGCAGAAAAGGCTGCACATTACGGCGCTTTCTATCCTGGCCGGCGTTTTCTTGTCAGTTAGTATCTTCTACTCTGGATTCCTAGATCTTGACCCATTTCTGATGCTTATCGTGTTGATTCTCTTTAGCTTTGCTTTAGGAATAGTTCTCGCCCTCAACGTGACGATCGTTTCAGATACAGTCTCCCTTGCAAATCAGGGGAAAATCTTCGGTCTCAATAACATAGTAATGGTGCTCTCTCAATCGCTTGCCTTAAGTCTCATAGGTTCTTTGATAACGCTGAGTGGCTACAATCTGGCATTTGCTTTCGTAGCAGGAGGTTTTGCTGCTGCAATATTATTCTTCGTAATGAGCACGCTTAATTATCAAAGGCCCCTCACCGAGCATAAGGCAGGCAAAACCTAGAAGCAAACCCAGTGATAAAGCTAAACTAATTATCCGAGAGGAGTATTCTCTACATGCTGCTTCGCTTAAGCTTCAGCTCTTCGTGAAGACGTTCGCATCTTTCGTACCAAAGCACTTCATAATCATCGTGATTGATAATTCTTTCGACAAGGTCGTACGGAGTGAAAACTCCTTCCTCTACACACCAATTCACACATTCCTTGTATTCCTCAAGGTCCAGCTTCTCGTCTGTTATCTCGATGAAGATCGAGTCATAACCTTCGATAATCGCCGCTATGGCTCGTGTATGCCCATCGGCCATAACGAACTTACCGTCTAAATCGATAACCGGAACCGGAACGCTCTTGAGAGTCTCCTTTTTCCGAATCGCTCTCAGCTTTTCCTTTGATATATATAGCTGGCTTGGCTGGAGATCCTCAATTCGGACTTTGAATCTTTCTGACATCCACTTAGCTCCTCCAAGAACCTTGACTACAGATTTTCAAATGCTCATCAAATAAAGAAGCGTCTGAATGAACGATCCACTTCTCGTAGACTAACCTACCATACATTATGAAGAACGCAAGTGCTATAATTTCACTGTTGAAGGGCTTTCCCTACTTAGTCTAGCCAAACATTATGAACAGGCGGGCCTTGATTCAGTCCCAGAGACCGCAAAGGGCTAAGGCCAGAAAAGTGCCGATGATTATCTTCAAAGAATGGAACGAAGTTCTCATAAACCTTGTATAAAGGAGGAAACGATGATGAAGAGAAGTCTGATTTGGACTACAAGTCTTCTTTTAGTCGTGTTTGCCATCACCAGCTGTATACCCTTTCCGAAAGTGAAAACCTACCGCGCATGGGTAGTGGGGCAGACAGACACAAACGGAATCGCAATGCTTTACTTCTCGGACGATTCCGGTGAAACCTGGACGCGCCAGGCCATGGACATCCTGCCTGAAGGTAAGAGTTTGGAGGATGTTCTTTCCGTAGATCAGAATAGAGTCTGGGCTTGCGGTTCAGACGGGCTATTAATGAAAACGGTCAATGGTGGCTCCGACTGGAAAATAGTTGAAGTTTCGGAAGTTGCCAATGATTCATTTTTCGCTTCAATCTCCGTTTATGGAGATAGAATTTGGGTCAGCGGCGACAGCGGACTTGTCATCTTCTCTGAGGACAATGGCCATAGCTGGACGGTTTGCGACCTTCCCGAAAACGGAGCAGATTACTTGATTCAGGGAATCCACGCAATAAACCAGAATGTGATCTATGCGGTTGGAAACAAATCAACACCCAGAGCTGGCATAGTTCTCAAAAGCGAAAATGGTGGCCAAAACTGGGACGAGATTGATCTCCCCAACAACTACAACGATAATGGGTGGATTGGCGTTAAGGCTACGGATGAAAATCATATAGTCATCCACGGTGGCCAAGGCCACTATGCCGTGACTGCCAATGGTGGGAAACAATGGGTCACGGGAGGCCCGCTCTTTCCAAAAGACCTGAACTCTCTGTTAATGATGGACTGTTCAACTTACTGGGCAGCCTGCGATTTTGATACGATAATCCTTACTGAGAACAGTGGTATAAGCTGGGAAGAACAGCCGTCGGCAGGAACAAGCAACTCCTTTTTGGTAGGGATAGATGCGCTCGACAGAAACAACGCGTTAGTCGTCGGTTCTTCGGCGGGAGACCCGCGATTCGGCAAGATCTTGCGCACAACAGACGGAGGAAAAAACTGGGAAGTAGTTCTTAGTGCAGAGGAATGTCCAGTTTCCCTCAGTGATGTTTCGATTGCTGAGAAGAGTATGTGAAACCGGAGTCGGAAAGAGCGGAATAAGACGCAAGGCGCCGGAAAGCATCGGCGGAAGTGATGCCACCTTCGGTGGGACGCATTGCACTGAAAAGCATCAGTGGACGCAAGGCTGGCGAAGACCACGCCAGGTCGCAATGCCCGGAGAAGCATACGGGGACGCAAGGCCCGCTTCGCGGGGATGAAAACTCTTGGAGAGCAAAAGAGACTCTTTCTCCGTTGAATGGTTCTCCGTTCTCCGAAAAAACCTGTTCTTCGTTCCAGAGCGAGGATCTGTTCTTCGTTCTTGGAATTCGCTGATCGCTTGTAAAAGCTCAGCTGCAAGTGACAAGTTGCGATTTGTATGTTGTTAGAGCATAAGCTAGGAAGGCAGTTCTCGAGTTTGATTCCAACGAAGGACGCCTCTTTAAAGCGGAAGTGGTTCTTCACAGCGCTCAGCATGTTTTCGGAAACGTTTTTCAAAGAACTAGATCCCGATCAGTTACCCTGAACAGGAGATTATCAGGGCAGGCTCCTCGGGATGACAGTCTTTTCTTGATTCGTGTCATCTGGCGTGCTTCTGGCCAGAGCAGCTTTCATATCCTATCGGTGAACGGGTCTCTGTCGGTCCCGGAGGACGGCGGAGCGGTGCCGGTCAACGTTCTACTCAGCAGCGTTCAGAGATTAGTGGCTCTTAGCCCGGCGCAGCCGGAACTGGCCTCGCCGAAGGCGAGACTGGCCAGGCGAAGCCTGACTGGCCTGCGTAAGCAGACTGGCTTCTCTTCTCCTATTCTCGTAACGAAGCTCTCGACAATGATCTTTCTCGGCCGATTTTTCGGTGGACGGCCATGCTCTTTGACGAAGAACGGTTTTTCACAGCGCTCAGCGGGTTTTTGCTCTTAAGAGCACAGCGGCTCTTATCCTTGCAACTTGCAACAGGCAACTCACAACTGCTCTTCGAAGGACGGGTTCGTGATCTGGGACGAAGGACCAAGGACGTCTCCTCAAAGCTTACAGCATCTCTTCTCGCCCGCGAAGCGGAACTGGCCTCGCCGAAGGCGAGACTGGCCAGGCAAAGCCTGACTGGCCTGCGTAAGCAGACTGGCTTCTCTTATTTTCTCGAAGAACAAGCCCGCATTCATGAAGTCTTAACCGACACCATAGTATATCGTTATACTAATACTGGGTATCATACAGTACAATAATATCAACATAGTACCGAGGTGATGTTATGGATATAGGGAAACTGGCAACGGAAATGAACAGAGGCTTTATACAACTACTGATAATGGTAATGCTGGATGAACCTATGTACGGGTACGATATCGTTAAGACGCTGGGAGATAAGAGTTTCTCAATCGATGAGAACACTTTATACCCGCTTCTGAGAAGACTTGAAGAGAGGGAGATCCTTTTAAGCGAGTGGAGAGTCGAGGAGAACAAACCGAGGAAGTATTATTTCGTATCCGACACCGGACGCAGAGTCAGAGAAGAACTCCTTCGGATCTGGCGTGAACAGGAGCAGCTATTGAAGAGCTTTATTGGGGAGGTATGAAAATGGTGAGACTGAAGAAGTATCTTGATGATGTAAGAACCTTTCTGCCTGGAACTGATCCGGATAAGGTAGATGAGATTCTAAAAGAAATCGAAAGCCACGTTCTAGAAAGGGCAGAGCGAGAACACGGCGAAATCAACGACACCACGGTCGCTATGTCCATAAAGGAATACGGTTCACCCGAAGAGGTTGCAGCAAGGTATTACGAGGGCGGTCCGATAATTGCCCCTCATCTTAAGAACTATCTCTTCATGTACACGGGAATCCTGTTCGCGATTCACCTCGGACTGCATCTTATCGCTTTTGTTTTTGGCGAGAATGGCGCGATCTTTGATTTCAGGGGAACCGATCTACTGAGCCTTCTCTCACAACTTCCAGTGACTTTCGTATTTGACTTCGGACTTGTGAGCTTGATTCTTTATTTCGTGACGCAGGCAAAGGGTACTGCAAAGCTCCCCCATTTCACATATTTCATCAGAGAAGAAAAGGCGCCTTCCATTGGCAAGAGGATTGGATCTCTTATAGGAACCTCTGCTGTCGCCGTGATAACCTTCCTGGCCTTCACATACGGACCGTTCTATCTTGGAAACGGTGAGTTGACAGAGATCGCGATTGTTGCACTTGACTCATTCAAGTTCGGTCTCTTCCTGGCTTTTGGATTGCTGATAATAGATTCAGTATCAAATCTGATCAACATTTTCAATTACTCGAGGTTCAGCAAAATCGTTTCAAATACTCTTGGCCTTCTGTTTCTCTTTCTTGCAGTCTCGCCCGATTACAAACCAGATATCGCATCTTATCTGAGTCTTAACCCTTCAAGTGTCGATCACCCCATGCTTGTCGCAATACTATTCTTAATGGCTATAGTATTAATCGTGGATCTGGTGTTCGAAACCATAAAGTTCTGGGCTAGCAGAATTGTAAGAACTAATTGAGACTGTCCGATGCAAATCCTGAGGGGCGTTGCCCCTCTTTTTCTTGCAGATAAGACCTTCATCACAATAGTAAAGTTGAGAATTTCAGATCAATTTGTTGTTCTTTTGGAGGCTGTTTGTTTCAATAACTAGCTTACTCCGTTGATTAGTCAAGGGGGTAGAGTAAATCAACAATCTCTATCGCATTTTCACTGGCCAATCTCTCACCCGGAATCTACTTGGTAATACAATTCATTAGGCAGTCCTCATAAGGTCTTGAAGAACTCCCTTTGTTGGAGTCTGACTTTGGAATTCTGCTTCCGGGTGAGTTGTTCTCACGAATTTGGGGGTTTGAAATGGTGGCTTATATTCTTTAGGAGGCTTCTGTTCTTAACACTTGTCTCCTTCATTGTCACTCTGGTCGTATTTGCAGTAGTTTGGTCGATGGGACCGGATGTGCTATTGAGAGCATATATGACGGGAAACGCTTCGAAGTCCCCGAATGCTGAACAGAGGATAATCGAGAAGTACGGGCTCGACAAACCGGCAGTTGTCATGTACTTCAAGTGGCTTGGGAACACTATTAAGGGTGACATGGGATACTCATTGACTGCCAGCTCATCGGTTTCTGAAGCCATTATCTCAAGACTTCCGGCAAGCCTCGAACTGCTCGTGCTTGCACTTATCCCAATAATCTTAGTAGGTTCAAGGCTTGGTATTAGAGCTGCGATGCATCCAGATGGGGTTTCAGATTCTATCTTTGGATTCTTTTCGATAGTAGGCTGGGCAACCCCAGATTATGTAATGGCTCTGCTCATTCTCGTGGGCAGCTTCACCATATTCGGCTGGCTTCCTATCGGCAGCCTGACCACCGGGTTAATTACGAATTGGACCTCCTACACTAACTCCCTAATAATCGATTCAGTTCTCAATCTGCGCTTCGATATCCTTTTGTCTCAGCTAATCAATCTTGTGCAACCTGTATTGACCCTCTTCATTGTGCATTCGGCTTATGTTTTTCAGATAAGCAGGGCAACTGCTCTCGATGTCAAGAAAAGAGATTATGTTAGGGCAGCAAGATCAAGAGGTGTGAGCGAAAGAACGATAATGCTAAAACATGTTAGAAAGAATGTACTGATTCCTGTCGCAACTGTTGGAGGCGAGCTCTTTGCATCGCTTTTCGCAGGACTTGCCTTTGTTGAAACCATCTTTGCGAGACCGGGTATAGGAAGGCTGCTAACTGACGCAGCAATAAGCGTTGAAGTGCTGACACTCTCAGGCTGTGTACTTCTGATAGCCGCCATGATGATTATCGTGAATATCGTTGTAGATATTATCTATTCCTTAATCGACCCACGAATTCTTCTCTGGGATAATGGGAAGGGATCTAGAGCAGATTAACGTTTTCTGGCTGCTCACAGAATTCAATTGACGATTGAGCAAACAGTCTGGAAAGTAGATCGCTTTTGGATGTTGCAGACGTACAATGAACGTTAGGGGGTGAAACCCATGAAGAAGTCCGTTCTAGTACTTTTCATTCTGCTTGTTGCTTCGCTCTCACTCGGCAGCCTTTCTCTGGGACTGATCAATGCAGCTGCAAAGACCGAGTCTCTTTCGAACACTCCACTTTCCGGCTTCGTTGGAATAGACGTGCTGGGCATAGATCTGCGGTACGATCTTGGACCTTTATCGTTCGGAGTGGCAACTCCATTTCTAATGTTTACTCTCTCTGAAGACACCGGCGTTAAGACCTCTTTTGTGATCCCTGGAGTTGCCTGGTTAGGATATGCCGGGCTGAAGCTTGATATGGGAGTCTTCTATTTCAGGGGAGACATCGGTCACACATTCGCTTTTGGAGAGCAGTTGCAGCTGGGCTTTTCTCCTCTCAGACTGGGAGTTGGAATGAATATCATTCCCAATTACTACATAGAGTTCAACACAGCTGTAATTCTCCAGAAATTCAGCGAGACTGTAGGCAAGATCTATGACTTCAAGATCGGCTACAGATTCTGATAGAAAAAAGAGGTGGTAAAGATGAAGAAATTGCTTGCAACGGCCATTGTGGCAACAGTGCTGGCAATGTCTTGTCTTTCGAGGAATCCCACGATTGAGGTGTACAGAAATCGTTTCAACTCAGTCACCTACTACGATATAGAGAAATTCAGCGAGAATTTGAAAACAGAGAGTATCAATATTTCGCGTAATGAGAAGCGTATGCTGGAAGACGGAGACATTCTTGTTTATCTCACAGACCAGAATAGACTCAGAAAGATGCTTATACTAGAGCTCGACAGGGACAATCGAGGTTTCATGTTCTTTGACTTTGTTACGTATGACGAGAACGGCCTAGTATTCATCGAGAAGAAGTATGTGAAGCTTCAGGCTTCGGATATTTTCGACTTCGACAAAGGAATCAGCCCCGAAAAGATTGAGGGAGTCAAACTGTGGTGTCACAATCTGGATGATGTCGAGATGTATCTCGTTCCATGGAATCCAGCGAAGCTCGGAAAATACCCGACCGCAGGGCTGAATTGACAAGCAGCGAACTCGTTCCAAGAAAGCAGAGTTTTCACTGAAGGGATTTCAGAACAACCTTGAATCAAAGATTGCTCTCTGTTAACAAGCCGGAACTTGAACGACTCTAGAAGCGAAATCCATTCTCTAGAACTCAAGCTGAACGAGAAATGTGGGAACTATCTTCAGGCTAGTATCGACAAAAAACTCCCCAGGCAGATTAACGGGAAATCCCAGTTCTGCACCGATAAAAAGCCTTCCAAAATCAGTGGCGAACCCGTAGCTCGCACCTGCTCGTGCAAGAAGGAGGCCTTCCATTTCACCGAGGTGAAAAAGGATCTCAGTTCCACCGTGAACTCTCCAGGAGGCGATATCTTTGTAAAGATACAGACCCGGAACCAATACGATTGAATCTGTATCAAAGATTACTCCCGCCTTGGCCTGAAATCCAAGAAGCCACGTATCAAAATTGATTGCGGCAAAAGGCTCGAAATGACCGTGTATCTTGACGCCGACACCGAAACCAATTCCAATGGCAGATGCAGAAATAACAAGTACCAAAGCAATACAGACAAACCTCATGAAAGCATACACCTCCTTGAATAGTCCAATTCTATCTCAAGTCGAGTCAATAATCCCTAGAAAGTGCTCAATAGTCTAGTACATAACTCGCTTAGCGAACAGACACCTTCAAGAGTGATAGAATTAACTCGTAATTACCACTTCTCTCATCTGTTCTCTGTTACATTCGGTGGGAGGGCTTTCCAATCGTCCAATTAAGAGTTTAAGGAGGCTAAGATGACAAAGATTGTTATCATCGGAGGTGGAATCGGCGGACTGGCCGCGGGGTGTTTTGCCAGAATGAACAGATTCGACCCGATTATACTTGAGAAGTCAAGCAAATTGGGCGGTCTATGCACCTCATAGGATAGCGGCGGATATGTTTTCGATGGCTTTATTTGCCATCTTGCTGGGCTACTTCCGAATACCCCCCTCTACAACATGTGGAAGGATTTGGGCGCCATGCCTTCAGAAGTTCACTTCCCCGAAGAGTTGGTGAAAGCAGAAGATCAATCGGGCAATAAGTTCACGGTTCACTACGATCTCGAAAGACTTGAAACCGAAATGAAGAGAATCGCTCCTGAAGATTCTCATACAATAGAGGACTATATCAACGGAATCCGCAGACTTTCCGATATGGATCTTCTGGAAGTGGGATTCTGGAAATTCAGAGACTGGATCAAGAACATCTTTGTTCTCATAAAGAACAGAAAGGTCACGAAGTACACAATGATTGCTTTTGCTCAGAGATTCAAGAATCCTGCCTTAAGGATGTTCTTTCCAGTCATTCAATATGGTTGGGCAAATATCCCCATGACTCTCAATCTTGGAGTAATGGCAGGCTCCAACGCGAAGAGATACGGAAGGTATTCCGGAGGTTCCGGCAAGTTCATCGAGTCAATCGTGAAGAGATACGCTTTCCTCGGGGGCGAGATACTGTACGATTCGTCAGCAGTTAAGGTCATTGAAAGGGAGGGAAGGGCAGTCGGGGTAAGGCTCGAAAGTGGTCAGGAGCTTAACGCCGACTATGTGGTTTCAGATGTTTACGGCTATGATACTTTTAAGAAACTGATAGATGAGAGACACCTCACCGATCGGCTGCGCTCGATGTATTCAAAGCCCATCGACAGAATGATGATGACTCTGCACGTGTCTTTTGGCATTAACATGGACCTGTCACAATTGCCGAATGCAATGTCTTTCTTTCTGGATAAACCGATTGAGATTGCAGGTGACGGATGTTCCATAGTAAACCTTCTGAATTACAGTTATGATCGAACAATGGCACCAAAGGAAAAGATTGCCAGTAACACTATCAGTGCAATTGAGAGAGTTAATCCCGGCATCACAGATGAAGTTGAAGTAACTGATGTTGCAACGCCAATGACCACAGAGAAGTTCAAATGGACGTGGCTATGGGAGCAATGAGGACTTTCGAATGAAAGACACTCTCAAAGGCTTCCTCAACAAGTCGTTGGTATTGAAGACTCTGAAGAACTTCTACGTGATCGAGCACTCCATAGGAGGAACCAACCTCTACGGCTGTGCCACGATGGGCAGGAACACCGTCAAAAAGATCTGCAAGAAAGAGAAGAAGAGTTTTGTGGGTTTCTGAGATATAGATTCAATACGATTACTCTCTGAAGTAGCATGGAGAGGAATACTTCAAGATCCCTCTCCCAAATAAGCATTGCCTCTACTCTGTCAACTTCAAAGAGCCTGCTCCTATCTTATTCTTTGTAGCTTTGTCGAAAAGCAAGTAGTTGACTGAAGGAAAGGAGATCTCCATCTTCGAATCAACTACGAAATCGACTCTTCCAAAGACGACTATTGAGAACATCGTGTTCTTGATCTTTGCCCTCACCACTGTCTCCATTCCAGAAGGAAGCGTTGAGTAGATAACACAACTATTTGCTCCGCTGTACGGGTTTAGCGTGATGTCCTCCGGTCTCAAACCAATTATTACTTCGTCACCGTTCTTAACTTCTGCCTCTTTGCTCTTGAAAATCATCTCCATAGTGAGTTCGGCGGTTTCAAGAGAGACTCCATCTTTCTCAGCACCCTTAACTGTGGCATCCAGGAAATTCATTGAAGGATTCCCGATGAAATCTCCGACGAAAACGTTGGACGGTTGATCGTATATTACGAGTGGGGGTGCATATTGCTGGAGAACCCCTTCCTCAAGGAGACAAACCTTTGTGGCCAGTGTCATTGCTTCCAGCTGATCATGAGTGACGTAGACTACCGTCGATTCGATCTCCCTGTGAAGCCGCTTCAGTTCGGCTCGCATTTCCATTCTCAGTTTGGCATCAAGGTTAGAAAGCGGCTCATCCATCAAGAGGACCTTAGGATTTGGAGCAAGTGTTCTTGCGATGGCAACTCTTTGCTGTTGACCGCCCGAAAGTTCTGAAGGATACCTGTCAAGAAGATCGCTTATCTTGACGAGATCGCCCATCTCTCTTACTCGCTTTCTTATTTCCTCTTTGCTCCACTTCATGTTTTCAAGACCGAAAGCTATGTTCTGATAAACTGTCATGTGAGGCCAAAGTGCGTAATTCTGGAACAAGAGGCCGACATCCCGCTTATCCGGAGATAGGTTAATCTGCTTCTCACCTGAAAAAACCACCTTACCGCCGATGCTTATCTCACCGATTGTTGGCGTTTCAAGCCCGGATATCATTCGAAGTGTCGTGGTTTTACCGCATCCGGAGGGACCGAGAAGCGTCACAAAATCGCGGTCTTCAATCGTAAGATCAAGCTTGTCAACCGCGTTGACACTTCCGAAAGTCTTTGTCAGGTTCTTCAATATAATTTCAGGCATCAGGTCAACCTCCTATTCCTTTATCCAGACTTGCGCCGGTGACTTTATTGATCACGAAATTGAACACAAGAACTATTCCGATTATCAGCAGTACAATCGCATTTGCGTATTGATTCCAGCCCTTTTCGTTGTACTTGAAAAGCATTGTCGTCAAAATGCTGGTTGACGGTGTAACAAGCAATATATAAAGGGCTAGTTCTCTCATGCTCGATATGAAAGGAAGAAGATAACCGGATATTACCGTGGGCTTCTGAATTGGGATGATTATCTTCACCATTCTCTTCCACCATCTGATGCCCAGTATTATTGCGGCCTCTTCAATTTCCTTGCCAAGCTGCAGAATCGCGTTAATACCCGCTCTCGATGCAAAAGGCAGATACTTCACCGAACCAACAAGGGCAAGTATCGCAAAAGTACCGTAAAGAGGTGGTATGAAACCTCGCTGAACCGAGAACATCGATAGATAGATCGCACCGAAAGCCATGCTAGGAATCAAATATGGAAAGAAGGCCAACCTGTCAACCATATTGGAGCCGAATCTTCCTCTGGTTTTGGCAACGGAATACCCGACCAGTATACCAACTGTGCCTGCTATCAGCGCTACTACGATAGAAAGAGAGAAACTATTGAACAAGCCTTGATACACGTACTTATTCTTTAAGATACCCGGCTCACCGTTTGCTATGTTCGGACTACCCTCTCCCGTCCAGAATATCGTAGATAGATTGCTAAGAGAGTAATTCCCGGGCTCCACAAAGAACGACTGAGCCGCAAAGGTAAGCAGCGGGATTACCGCCACTGCTACCAGGAGTACCAGCATAATTGAGGAAATCGGTGTACGAAGCTTTCTCAAATTCACAAGCGAGATGTTTCCGCTCTTTCCCGTTACCGTAGTGAACCCTTTTCTCTTGCCGATAATCAACTGATTTATCGTGAGAATTGCCACTCCAACAACTATCATGAATGAAGCGATAATGTATCCGGCACCGGGATTAACTCCGTTGATCGTTCTGTACAGCTGCGTTGTAAGCACCTGAAACCTCACCGGACCTCCAAGGAATGAAGGCACGGCAAACGCACTCATAGCGCTGGAGAACACAAGCAAGAACGTAGACAGAATGGCTGGCATGACTATTGGCACAGTTATCTTCCATATTATCCGAAATCTCGTTGCCTTGAGAATCACTGCGGCCTCTTCAAGGTTTGCGTCCATGTTTCTCAAGATCCCACCGATTAGTATGAATGCAAAGGGCGCATAATGCATTCCCAGAACGAGAACTATCGGAATGAATCCATATGCAAACCAGTCTGAAGTCTCAATGCCCGTTAAGGCCGTGAATATGCCAGGTACGCCACCAATGCTCTTGTTCTTGAAGAAGTTCAGCCAGGCCATAGCCAGTGTCCAGGAGGGCATAATATATGGAAACAACATCATCGTGGATATCGGCTTCTTGAATCTGAGATTTGTTCTGGTTACCATCCAGGCGAAGAAGCCTCCGACTATGAGCGCGAAAGCGCAGGTAGCTATTGAAACCAGCAAAGTGTTTATGAGGGGTTTATAAAACAAGTTGTCGCTTGCAGCACTTTTAAACACGTACTCCCAGTGGTAAGTCGTGAAATCTCCAACACTTGAACCCCTAATTCTTCTCACTTCTGCAGAATGAACAGTGAAAGTGTCTACTCCTATGTAGAATAGAGGAACTATCGTCAAATATATCAGGATAATGAGCAGGAGAATCAGAATCGCGTGCTCTGGCTTCGACAAATACCCGAGTAACTTGTTCAGCAACTTCTTCATAGCAACCACCTTTGAAGAGACTAAGACTCCCCCGATCGGGGGAGTCTAGAGAATGTGATCAATATGCGTACATATTCCAGAAGTCTTCTACATCAAGTCTGTGATTGAAAAGGAACTCAGGATCTTCACCAATCAATACCTTCTCCCAAACATCGAAGGCATTGTCGCCAGGATACGGAAGGATATTTGGATTAGACGAGTAAGTTCCTTCAGACCCAGCCCAAGGAGCAAAGCCTTCCTCCGTCAGTAGATACTCGATAAAGAGCTTTGCAGCATTAGGATGAGCGGCATTGTTCGTCAGCATCATGTAGCTGGGATAATAGAAACCGGCAAAGGGTTCCATTCCCATAATCGGCAGCAGGGCGAGATTCTTGGTGTCTCTGTATCTTACCTTTGAATAGGTGCATAGACCGACCTTGTCAATCCCCTGTCCTCTTATTCCCAGAGACTCGGCCATCGTTGTGTCACTGTTGATGAAGACCAGTCCATTCTCGAGAACTCCTTTCATCCACTCATAACCGGCGTTTTCTGTTGTAAGCTTAATTGGTTCCCCAAAATACCTTTCATAAGCGATTTCCAGATCTTCAACAACTTCAGGAGTTGTGAGCATCGTAAGGAAATTCATGTTTACGCCTTCCTGGAAGGGGTCCTTGAAGAAGAACCTACCTTTGTAAGCAGGATCCGTAAGCGCCCAAACATTAGTTACGGGCGGGAAAGTGAATGTCTCGGAGTTGTAAAGGAAGACCTTAGTGATAACCGATAGAACAAGCGGATTCTGCATCGACTCGGGAATTAGATCCTTCATGTCTTCCGGAACATAGTTTATCAAGTATCCCGGCTCGATAAGCTCCCCGAATACTCTACCACCGTCCTGGGCAATTACAAAGTCCGCGCCGACGATTCCGTTTCCCACTTCTCTGGAAACCTTTTCAATCATCTCGAAGTCTTTCAGGTTATAGGCTTCTACGGCGATTCCATACTTCGCTGTGAAGGCCTCTGCCGCATTGGATATTCTGCTGGTTATAGAATATACAACGACCTTCCCTTCCTTCTTGGCCGCCTCGAGCAGCTCCGGGGAAACAGCAAGGATAGAAATACCTAACATAATGACTAGCACGAGCAAGAACGACCTCAATTTCATAAAACACCTCCTAAATCAGTTAAGAATTTGGATCAGGAGTTCTCTTTATGTATCTTTTGCTCTCTGTGATCAAGCGAAAGCCTTACGCTATCTACCTTGAGCGCTTCGTACAGACGTTCGGCGATATACACAGACCTATGCTTGCCTCCGGTACAGCCAACAGCTATCTTGATGAAGTTTCTTCCGCTTCCCGCGAATCCCTCTATCGTTATCCTGCATAGTCTCAGAACAGTGTCGAAATAGCTTTCGATCTCCGGATAGGTCTCCAAATAATCCTTAACTTGCTTGTCCATTCCTGTAAGCTCTATGAGATCCTCGTAATAATAGGGGTTGGGAAGGAATCTCACATCGAAAATCAGGTTGGCATCATGAGGCACTCCTTCATTATAAGAAAAGCTCTCTATTTCTATTCTCATAGGTGGAAGCGAATATCCCTTGCCGCTAATTATCGAAACAATTGCCTCTTTCATCTCTTTCATATCCATTCTTGAAGTATCGATAACATGATCACAGTGCAGTTTCAGCGGCTCCATGATACTTCTTTCCTTCTGAATCGCTTCTTCAAGTCCTATCTCTTCCTGGAGAGGATGTGCTCTTCGCGTCTTCTGATATCTGTAGTATAGAACCTCGTCTTCAGCATCGAGGAAAATCGTTGTTACTCCCAACCCTCTCTCTTTAAGCAATTCAATGCCCTCAATTACCTTATCCATTCCGCCGAACTTCTTGGCCGTACGAATATCGATTACGACGGCACTCTTGTCGATTTCCTGCTCGCCGATTATTCTTACAAGCTCTCCAATAATCGAAGGAGGAACGTTGTCCATGCAGAAGAAGCCAAAATCCTCAAGAACATCGATTGCCGAAGACTTTCCGGCGCCGGACATTCCGGTTACAACGATAATAGATGAAGACATTCGTAGCATCACCGCCCAAATGGAAAACATAATTAGTAAACGAGAAATAGAAGATTCTATCTTTAATTATACAACAGTTTGTAATAACTCCAATTAGTAGCCCGACGCCAGACCGGATTCATGTCTTTCGACATTGTTTTTTCAACACTTGATTCATCCTAAGCCACATGAGACTACCCAAGATCAATTAATGGGGCTTTCCGGTCAACATATGTTGTTAGGGACCCTCAATTGCTGTAGAAGAGTTCTAAATCCTTCTTCAGCTCTTCCAGAGCCTCGGGATTAACATAGATCATGGCCGCCCTCGTAGACTCTGTGAATGATGTTGGCACGAAGAGAATCCGAGATCTTGAGATAATCAATGCTATAGGCAACCGATTCAAAGGGGCACTCAAGATCAACCTTCCTCCAGCGACAAAGACTCATAGATAGGGCGCTCTGGTCAAAGCAAAAGCATGTGAAAGAGCATCACTGCATCGGGAAATCCCAGGTCAAGTGAGTCAGGCATTTCCGGCTCAGCTTTGCCGCTCTCCCAATTCCTGTTCAGATACACTTCTGCGTTCCCGCTCTTGTAAGGCAGATTTGTTTCATATCCTATCTCTATCTTGATGTAATCATTTGCGCATGTTTTCAGCTGCCCAGAAAGATCGAACATTGTGCCATTATTTAAGGCCCCAATACATGGCCCGATTGCCGTTATTCTTGAGTCATACACGCTAAGGGAGCGGTAGCTCTCTTCTAGCAGCAATGTACAGAAGTCCACCTGGTTCATCCTTAGATTTCGTTGATAGAATACGGCCGAGCTGATCCCTGTAAGCATTTCCAGAGTCTCTGCGATACTCCGTTTTCTATCGTCTGCAAGCTTGTTTACCTCCCAGAGCGCGCTTACATACTCCTCCTTCACCCATCTACTTGCCTCTTCAACAAGAGTCTCCAGCTCACCGTAACCTTGCAGTGATACCGGGCAGAAGCGACATAGGCCGGAATTGAGAGAGCAAATGCCTTGTCCTCCGTTGAACTCCACTGGACTGTTCCGAGATCGAAGACCGGGGAGATGAAAATCAGTCCTGAAGGATAAACTCGAGCGAGGATCTGTTCTTCGTTCCCAGATCCGCTGTACGCTTAAGAACAAGGATCCGCTGATCGCTGTGAGATTAAGTTCCCCCATCAACTTTTAGTGGCAAACGGATTTTGGTCTTCCGAGCGTTCAGCGCTCAGCGAAAAGCGGCTCTTTCCCTGCGAAGCAGGCATTGCTATCACTGATGCTCTTCAGTGCCTTGCGTCTAATGTTTTGTTCTTCTTAATGCCTATAGCTTGCAACTCGGAACTGAGAACTTGCAACTGCTCCATTTCGTCGAGAACAGTGGACCGTTGACGGTCAACTATGAATTCTCGCACTCTCGCAGCGAAGCTCTCGACAATGCTCTTTCTCCGTTTTCTCAATTGCGTACAACGTCATTTTCCAATTGCACAGCGGGTCTTCTGCTGCCATGCATCTCGGAGTCTTTTTACTCAGTCAAGATTGAAATCGTGTCCACAGTTCTTGCAGAAACGATTCTCTTTTTTGTTCAACATATAGCAAAGGCTACATTTCTTGTAACCAGTGAGAGAAGTTCCGCAACTAGAACACTTGGTTGCCTTGTCGTCATTCTCTGTGCCGCACTCCGGACACCTAGAATAACTCTTACTCTTCTTCTTCTCGAGTCTTGCCTCTCTATCGGAAACAAAGGTGTAGTCGTAGGTCATTTCCTCCTGAACTTCGCTCCTACTAACGGGTTCCTGTTCACTAACAGGACCGGAGAAGCTCTTCGTCTTCGCCATGCCTAGAAGCATTCTCCCGAGGGTTGTTGCGATGAAGCCCAACACTATAAAAACGAATACACTTCCAAAAACAAGGCTTAGATACGGAGCCAGAAAGAAACTAGCAAAGCTAAGTATTATCAAGCCTATGCCGACACCGTAGACTATTCCACCGATAACTTTGATTACTGTTCTCACTGGATCACCAGAGCGGATGTACATTTCACCACCGTCCTTTCAATTCAATTGTACAATGTCTTTCAATATGATCAACTTAGATTACTCACAGTTCCTTTTGAGATGGGAAAGAAAAATGTAGAATTGATTGACAGGAGTTTGAAGGGAGAGAAGATTGATGGAGATTTCTACGGTTCTGCTGCTACTGGCCCTTTTCTTCGGAATAATTTCCGTTCTTGTGATAATTTTCAAAATCTAATTGCCAAGCGTAGCCCGGAACTCTTAGTGTTTCTCTTTGGAGAACGAAGCGACATTACCTTTCGTAGCGACAACCAGATCCGTCGGCCTTAACCATATCTGAAGGCCCCGCTTGCCAGCGCTCATAGAAATCCTCTCTTCACTCAAGACTTCTCCATCTATATAGATTTTGAAGCTCTTGTTCATACCCAGAGGAGAGACCCCTCCCCTGACGTAACCTGTAATAGCTAGAAGCCGGTCTGAGGAGACCGTTTCGATATTTCTATCACCAGTTATCTCCGGAAGCTTCTTCATATCGATTTCCCGATGCCCACCGAGACAGCACACGAAGACACCGCTTCGATCACCTTTGAGTACGATTGTCTTCATCGTTTTAGAAGCTGAAAGTCCAAGTTCGGAAGCGACCTTAACAGCGCCCAGATCACTTTCGTCAACTTCGTACTCAAGAACCTCATACTCTATGCCGAGACCGTCCAGAATCCTTGTTGCGTTTGTTCTTAGAGGCTTCTCATTCTTCATGCTCTGTCTCCTTAGAAGAGGCTCTAGACTAACCGATAAGTTTCCTGTGGAGCAGTTCCAAACGCTTGTTTATATCTGCAGCGGAAAGCTCTGTTATCAGTTCGTCGAGGTCGCCGTCCATTATATAAAGAAGTCTGTAGCTGGTGAAGTTAATCCTGTGGTCAGTGACCCTGTTTTGAGGGAAGTTGTATGTTCTTATCTTCTCACTTCGCTCTCCAGTTCCTATTTGCGTTCTTCTGGTCTCGACAATTTCATTTTCCGCCTTAGAGCTATACATCTCGTAGAGTTTTGCACGAAGTATCTCAAGGGCCCTGGCCTTGTTCTGGTGCTGAGATCTCTCCTTCTGTACCGCAACAACGATTCCCGTTGGTTCATGAACTATCCTGACCGCTGAATCTGTCTTGTTAACATGCTGACCGCCTGCTCCTGAAGCTCTGTACGTATCAATTCTTAGGTCGGCAGGATCGATTTTGACTTCCGTCTCGCTGACTTCAGGAAGAACCGCCACTGTGGCGGTCGAAGTATGGATCCTTCCGCCGGATTCTGTAGAGGGAACTCTCTGGACCCTGTGGACTCCGCTTTCATACTTCAGTTTGCTGAATACGCTCCGACCTTTTATCTGAAATACGATTTCTTTTAATCCGCCGATGTCTGTTTCATTGGAATCAATGATCTCTGATTTCCAGTTGTTTCGCTCGGCATATCTGCTGTACATGCGGAATAGATCCGCAGCGAAGAGAGCCGCTTCTTCGCCGCCAGTTCCCGCTCTTATCTCGATAATTATGTTTCTATTGTCTGATAGATCGGGAACCAGTAGTCCCTTTAGATTCAGTTCCTGTTTCCCAATGCTATTCTCAAGGTCTGATATTGTCTGGGCTATCTCTTCCTGTTCGCTCTCACCGGCAGAATTCTTCATCTCATACCATTCGTCAAGCTCGCTTTTCATCGATTCTATGTCATTGTAGAGATTTATGATCTCGGAAAGCTCGGAATGTTTCTTGCCGTACTCCATAAGTTTCTCAGGATCGGAGGCAACTTCTGGTCTGGAGAGCTCCCTTTCAACTTCCTTGAATCTCTCCCTGAATACTTCCATTATCTTTTCTAGATCCATTAGAAGGCCCTCCTGGCCATGGCGTTCGCATCTCTCGCATAGTTCTGAAGCTGATCCTTGTCGATAATGCCCTTCTTGAAAGCATCCATCAACGCATCATCAAAGGTAACCATTCCAAACTTAATGCCGGCTTGCATCATAGATTCTATCTGATGGAACTTCTGTTCCCTGATAAGGTTCCTTATCGCCTGGTTCACAACTAGAATCTCAAGAATTGCAATCCTCCCTTTGCCGTCTCTTCTTCTCAGCAGCCTTTGGTAAATGACAGCCAGCAAGGTATTTGCAAGCTGCATTGCTATTTGGTTCTGCTGATGAGGTGGGAAGACTCCGACTATCCTTTCGGGAGTGGTGGCGGCAGAATTCGTATGAATCGTTGAGAAAACAAGGTGACCGGTCTCCGCAGCGGTCATCGCAAGTTCCATAGTCTCGCTATCTCTCATCTCGCCAACGAGAATTACGTCCGGGTCCTGCCTCATGGCATACTTAAGGCCGTTGTAGAAGGACTTGGTATCGGGTCCAAGCTCCCTCTGGTGAATCAAAGCGGTCTTTTGCTCAAAAACATACTCTACAGGATCCTCTATAGTTATGAGGTGTGCATTCCTTGTTCTGTTTATGTTTTCCAGCATCGCTGCAAGAGTGGTTGATTTACCGCTGCCTGTAGGCCCCGCAACTAGCACGAGTCCCTTGTCCGGCTTGCAGAAGTCTTTGAAAATGGCGGGGTAACCTAGGTCATCTATAGTCTTAACTGTTTTCGGAATGAGCCTCAGAGCTATCACAGGAAGCTTATTTGAGTAGAAGAAATTTCCTCTTACTCTCGATGAGCTGAAGCCAAAAGAGAAATCGATTTCCTTACTGTCCGAGTCCTCAAACTCCATCCCCGTAACTTCCTTAAGCTCAGCAATGATCTTTTTCATCATTATCGCATCGGTAAGAAGCTTGTCCTGAATCAACTCGCCATCGACCCTGTACATCACATAACCCCCGGAAGTCACATGAACGTCGCTCGCATTCATCTGTTCACCCTTGCTCAGAGTCTCCATTATTAGCATCTTCCACACCTCCTAGAACAGACAAGATTTTAACACAATGCGCTGTAGGATAACTATGATAAGATGTAAGATTCTAGGGACAGTGATAGTTCTCATGAATCGATCCGATTTTGGACCGCCATAGTCGGGAGGGATGTGCGTGTTCTACGAGCTGTATATAAGATCATTTTGCGATGGCAACGGAGACGGAATAGGAGATCTAGTAGGAGCCGAACAGAAACTTGATTATCTTGCAGGTCTCGGTATCGAAGGAATATGGCTCCTACCGATACTTCAGTCGCCGGCATACCACGGTTACAGTGTCACTGACTTTTTCAGCATTAATCCCATATATGGAAATCTCAAAGAGCTGAGAAGCTTTCTTGCTTCAGCACATAGGAGAGATCTGAAAGTGATCCTGGACCTTCCGATCAACCACACTTCTCCTAGTCATGAATGGTTTCTCAGGGCTCTCGACGGCGAAAGACCGTACAGGGACTGGTACCTCTTTCTGCAGAACGAAGACTGGCTAAAGGCAAGGAGACACTGGGACGGGGAGAAGGTATGGACTAATTACTCCGGCCAATGGGCATATACACTTTTCGGCCCGGGAAGCCCCGATCTCAATTACGAATCAACTTCTCTATGGCAACAGATGAAAGAGGTTCTCACATTTTGGCTTTCGGTGGGATTTGACGGCTTCAGATTCGACGCCGCAAAACACATCTTCGATTTCTCTATAGAGAAGGGAATATGCGAGTATCAGCACAGCAGAAATATCGCGTTCTGGAAAGAGATGACCTCGCACTGCCGATCAATTTCGCCCGATTCGATCTTTGTGAGCGAAGTTTGGGATGATGCAAGAATTGTGGATCTTTATTCTGCGATCTTCGGAATCGGATTCAACTTCCCGCTGGCCGAAGACTTGAAGTCAGCAATTGCCAAGAAGGATCCTGAGCTTCTGGTAATATCATTGAAGACAGATTTGAACAGGTGCTTCAGGGCCAAACGCAGCTATGAATCTGGACTCTTCCTTACGAATCATGATATGAGTCGTTTGGTATCGTCAATGAACGGCGACCGCGAACTCTCGCTTCTTTCAATGTCTGTATTGCTCTCTCTTCCAGGAGTACCCTTCTTCTACTATGGCGAGGAACTGGGCATGGAAGGTGTCTACAATATGTACTTCAACGAAGAACAGCTGGAACCCTTTCTCTGGTATGAGAACGGCTACGGTCCGGGACAGACGGAATGGAAGGCTCTCGGCAAAAACCATCCTCACAGCGGTGTGTCCTATGAAGCGCAAGAAGCTGTCGATGACAGCTACTATATGAGATTCAGGGCTATACTTGAATTCAGAAAGAGTAATCCCTGGCTAAGATTTGCCACAATCAAGAGCGTGAAGCGCAAGGAGACTTTGATAATGTTAAAGGTGGCTGGAGAGAGCAAGAGCGCAAACATACTCCACAATCTCGGAACGAAGAAGATTGCTGTCGATTTGAACGCTGATGTCCAAGTGATCAACGGCACCGTATCGAGGTACAGGAACAAGAGATATCTTGGCGCCCTAGCTAGTGCGATGGAGGTTACTGAATGAACGAAGATAGAGCTTCAGTCGCCAGAATGGGTTCGATAATAGGCGTAGCTGGAAATGCTTTGCTTGCGGTGATCAAAGTATTTACCGGCTTCTTCACTGGAAGCATGGCTATTCTTGCCGATGGGGTGGATTCAACTACCGACATATTGACATCTATCATAACGTGGATCTCAACATCTGTTTCAAGCAAACCGCCGGATGCTCAACACCCTTACGGTCATGAAAGAGCCGACGCCGTTGCATCCAAAATTGTGTCCATGATTATCTTTTTTGCCGGCGCCCAGCTTGCTATGAGTTCTGTTCAGAAGCTGTTTACCGGAGAGTCTTCCGTCGAGAATCTTGAGCTGGTAATTGTGGTTGCGGCAATCTCATCCGTCACGAAATACTTCCTCTATCGCTACAAGATGAGCATTGGAAAAAAGATTGACTCTTCTGTTTTTGTCGCAGACGCGATGAATATGAAGCTTGACATAGTAATCTCGCTATCCGTTTTGGGAGGTTCGATTTTCGTTGGAGTTACCGGACTGCAGATAATCGACTCGATTATCGGACTGGTTGTATCAGTGCTGGTAATCAAGACCTCTATCGAGATTTTTTGGGAAACCAACTACGAGCTTATGGATGGACTGAAGCCGGGCGACAATGTTTACAACATAATCTTCGAAGCGGTTGAAAGAGTTCCGGGAGTTCACAACCCTCACAAAGTGAGAGTAAGAAAGATGGGTTACAAGTATCTTGTTGATCTAGACATCGAAGTAGACCCCAGGCTGTCTGTTAGGAACGCCCACTTCCTTGCCAAGCAGGTTGAGGCCGCGATAAAGAAGGATCAGGAAAACGTCTATGATGTACATGTTCACATTGAACCTTCGGGAAATGTTGAAGATGAGAACTTCGGAATAGACTCTTCGAGGGAGTTTGGAAAAAACACAGATAAAGACCACTAGAAACTGCGGTGCCTTTCTTGAGACCAAGTCTCCGTGTCGGTTTTCTTTAGAGAGATTCGTAATTGTAATCGACTTTGTACTATAATCATGTGGAGATGCTCTTTCTCAACCGTAATAAGTTCACACAAAAATATTTGAAAACAATATCTCGTATTGGGGGTGAAATCGTGAATCTAAAAGGCACAAAGACTCTTGAGAACCTAATGAAGGCATTTGCAGGCGAATCACAGGCAAGAAACAGATACACTTTCTACGCTTCCGTAGCCAAGAAGGAAGGATTCGAGCAGATTTCCGCTCTTTTCAGGGAAACTGCCGATAACGAGAAGGAACACGCAGAAGTTTTCTTCAAGCACATCATAGAAGGTATGACAGGCGAACTACCGGTTATGGTCCACGTAGATGCTGACTATCCTGTAGATCTTAGAGGAACGAGAGAGAATCTCAAAGCTGCCGCTGCCGGAGAAAACGAAGAGTGGACGGAACTGTATCCAACATTTGCCGATGTCGCGGAAAAGGAAGGCTTTAGAACTGTTGCAGAGAGCTTCAGACAGATAGCCAAGGTGGAAAAACGCCATGAGACCCGCTATTTGAAACTGCTCGAAAACGTCGAAACCGAAAAGGTATTTAAGAGAGAAGAGAAGGTCCTTTGGAAATGCGGAAATTGCGGGTATATACTTGAGGCAAAAGAAGCGCCCGAGCAGTGCCCTGCATGCAAACATTCGAAGGCTTACTTCGAACTCTTCGTTGAGAACTATTAGATCATCTCTAGAAGTCATCTGGGTCCGGTATTGCCGGGCCCTTTTTGGCTCTGCTATTCCAGGCGGGTCAGAGAACTGAATCCATCTACGAATACCCTGAATTCCTGATCTTCGAGATCTTTCATCTTCGAATTGTCTATTAGAAACTCAAGAAAACTCACAACTCTTTCACAGGCGATATCGTTATACTTTATGTTCTCAAAACTTGAGCGCGCAGCAGAAACGATCCGTCCGATCAGAGTCTGTAAAGTGAACAGCTCCAGCTTCCCAAATTCTAGATGTCCTGCAAGCTTCTCTAGGAGGACCACCCATGTTTCCAAAGGACCGGAGGTTCCGAAATGATCTTGCAATACTGGCATGAGTTGCCCGTAATAAAAGTGGTGAGTAGACTCGCTCTGCCAGGGTTCAATTCCAAAGATAGCTTTTGCCTCTTTCTTTTTCTTTTCAGGCATTGAGAAGAGCGCTTTTGCAATCGTGTCCTGCTTTGCAAAAACATAGTACTCCTCTCCGGCAAGATAACCCAGTTCGCTGAGACAGTCAAGATATCCCTCTTTCATGAAGTTTCGAGAGACTTCGGGATCGAAGTCAAGAACATCTCCATAGAATTCTCTCGGTTTGATTACAAGATGTTTCACTTCATCAAGTCTCTTTAGTGAAACAAGAGTCAGAAGATCTCTAATTCTCTTCGGACCGAGATCGACAATAATAATCTCCTTGAACCCTCTGCTCAAAGCCATATTAACGGGAATATTTCTGTAAATTCCACCATCTATGAACTTTTCCAAGCCAATTTGCTCTCTTCTGAAGACTGGATGATTAGCGCTTGCCAGAATGTAGTCTCTTAGCTCTCCTTCAGGAATATCTTCGATAAAGAGCTCCCTCGGCTCCATATTGCTGAGAGAATAAGTGACTATACCAACATCGATCGGGGCTTTTCGAACTTCCTCTTCCTTAAGGAGACGGCCAAAGTTTTTTCTAAGTGGAGCAGGATCGAACCCGCCGGTCTTGAGTGCACCAATCGCTTTTTCGATCAAGTTGCCGTCAGTTCCATCTACTACCACTTTATCGAAATCGATTTTCAGCCACAATTCGCGTGCGTCTTCGAACTTGTCCATAGCAACTGCCATTGAGTTTAAGGCGCCTACCGACGTCCCATAGACTCCCCCGATCTCAATTCCACAATCCTTCAGAGCCTTCCAGACTCCTATCTGATAAGCGCCTCGGGCTCCGCCTCCCGAGAGCACGAGTCCAATTTTACCGTCGAAATTGACCCTTTCCTTAGCCGGAATAAGAAGTTCGGACAGATTCAACTTACCCACTTTGGTCACCTCTATCCAATTGTATATTAGGCTCCCTCCGAAATCCACAGAAAATTTCCCTCATGGTGCATGTTCAGCTACAATGCTTAAAGGAGGTGTTATATGAACCTGGAAAGTTTTAGAAAGCGCTTCGCGGAAATAACGTCTGAATTGGAGAAGCTAGTTGCAGAAGGTGAGATTCCCGGAATCTCCTGCGGAGTACGTTTTAAGGACACAGTTGAAACTGCCTCTCTTGGGGTCACGAATATCAACCATCCCTTGAAGGTAAATGATGAGACTTTCTTCCAGATCGGCTCGATAACCAAGACTTTCGTAGCTCTTGCTGTTATGAGATTGGTCGATGCCGGCAGGATCGATCTGGAAAGACCAATTAAGGAACTCCTCGAAGATTTCGCTCTTTCAGATAAAGGAGCTGAAGAAAAGATCACGATGAAACATCTTCTGACCCATACTTCTGGCATGAAGGGGGATTACTTCAAGGATTTTGGTTATGGTAAGGATGCCCTGGAGAAACTGGTTAGGAACATGTCTTCTCTTCCTCAGATCAACCCTCCAGGAAGAATCCTTTCTTACTGCAATTCAGGTTTCTATGTGGCGGGAAGAGTAATTGAGGCGGTTACCGGGAAGACCTTCGAAGAAGCAATCATCGAACTGGTTTCCAAGCCTCTCGGTCTGGAGAACATTCATTTCTTCCCCGAAGATATAATAACAGAACGTTTTGCGGTCGGGCACCTGATCACAGAAGATCGTATATCTGTTGCTCTTCCTTGGGCCGTTGGAAGGGCAATACATCCAGCTGGAGGCATCGTCACTAACATTAAGGAACTACTAAACTATTCAGCCCTTTATTTTAGTGGCAGAGCTTCGGATAGAAATGGAATCATAAGTGATGATTCCTTCACAAAACTCATAACTGGAAAGATTGACGCTTCCCCTGCATCTAAGGTCGCACTTGGCTGGTTCGTGGAAGAGATTGATGGAGTGGCGACAATACAGCATGGTGGTGGCACCAACGGTCAAATATCCTTACTGATGGTCTTCCCGGAGATCGACTTTTCAGCAGCCATTCTAACCAACAGCAACGAAGGCAGTAAAGCGACCTCTCTCTTTTCGAGAATGATCGTGGAAGATCTTCTGGAACTGAATCCGGTAATTATTGAACCCGCAACCAATTATCTGGAAAGGGCGGAGAAGATTGCCGGGCTCTATAGAGGAGAGATGTCAGATCTGGAGATCTTCATTGAGCAGGGGAAGAGCTTCATTAAGGAAATCCCGCGAGTAGGTTTTCCAGATGAAGACTCTGAACCGGCTCCTCCATCCACTCCACAGGAGATTTCAATATCGGACGAAGGTTTCGTAATAAATCTTAGCGAACCTTATTTGGCAAGTGCGGGGGAGTTCATCGTAAATGAATTTGGCAGAATAGAAGGTCTAAGGATCGGACTTCGTATCTATAATGAGATTGGATCCTGAGCTAATAGAATTATTATGGTATGACTCGATCTTTCCTCTGCCCTTACCTCTGATAAAATAAGAGTGCGGTCGTATCTTCTTAACTCGATGAAAAGATTGGAGGGTTATTATGAGCCAGCTCGTTGTTATGGGAAATACACGTCTCAAAGGCGAGATAAGGGCAAGTGGCTCCAAAAATTCAGTGCTACCGATTCTTGCGGCTACAGTAATGATTGAAGAGCCAGTCGTCATAAAGAATGTGCCAGAATTGCGAGATGTCCAGACGATGATATCAATACTTCAGCAAATTGGAAAGACAGTCGCTTTCGAAAATGAAACCGTCACAATAATGCCTGGAGAGATTCTAGTAGGAAACGTTCCATATGAACTCGTAAGAAAAATGAGAGCCTCATTCAACATTATTGGTCCTCTTGCTATGATTTGTGGATGGGCCAAGGTTGGAAAACCTGGTGGCTGCAATATCGGCCAGCGTCCTGTTGATTTTCATCTCAAGGGGTTGGAGGCTTTTGGATTCAAGATAACCGAAGAGCACGGCGACGTTATGGCCGTGATCCCGCAGAATTTCGAGAAAGAGATAATCTATGCTCTTCCATTTCCCAGTGTGGGAGCTACCGAGCAGCTAATGACTACTGCAGCGCTTATGGAGGGGAGCGTGGTAACGATTGAAAACGCCGCGCGTGAACCCGAAATTTCTGATCTTCAGAACTTTCTTAACAAGTGTGGTGCACAAGTCAGTGGTGCCTCAACTCCAACCATCAAAGTGACAGGAGTTGGAAAGCTTACTGGAGCAGAGTATTCAGTTATTCCAGATAGAGTAGAAATCGGAACGTATTTACTCGGAGCGATCGCCACCAAAGGTGACATTAAAATCCATGGGGCAATTGCAGACCATTTGATTGCCCTTTTGAGAATTCTCGAAGAGATGGGTGCAGGCATTGAAAAGAGCCATGAATATTTGCGAGCTTTCTGGAAAGGCCCTTTGAACCCTGTTAGAGTATCATCTGAACCATACCCTGGATTTCCAACAGATCTTCAACCAATAATAACGGCCGTTTTAGCGACGGTTGAGGGCACTTCGGTGCTTGAGGAAAACGTCTTCGAAAATCGTTTTGGGTATGTAGATGAGCTAAACCGTATGGGAGCTCAGATAAAAGTCTCGAGCAGCCATGCGAATATTCGTGGTGTGAAAAAGCTAAGTGGAGCAGAAGTCGTTGCGCCAGATATCAGGGCCGGTGCTGCTCTGGTAATGGCCGGGCTAGCTGCGGACGGAGAGACAATCATCAACAATGCCACACACCTCTTCAGAGGGTATGAAAGATTCCAGGAGAAACTGAGGACACTGGGAGCGAAAATTACCTTCTATCCCGACGAAGAATGAGGGAGAAACGAGGTTAGGGGTAGGTCGGATCATGAGAACTGTGGGCCGTTGAGCGGTTTTCCGCTGGCGAAGAAAAAGGAACTGGATGCTGAAACAAGTTCAGCTTGACGAGATGTAAGACTCTCAGTACGATGTTGGATTGGTTGTACGTAAGGGATTGTTGGTTAGGCGAACTTGCCCGAAGTGTTCCTTTTCCCTCGCATAGCCCAAACTTAATCTTAGTCTCCCTAGACTCGAATTTGTGTGATAGTATCAGCTCACGGTCTTCCGACAACCTTTAGAGTGAAGAGAAGGAATGGATTGAATGGATTCAAATTTAGAAAAACTCGACAGAGTACATAAAGCAATAGAGAAAACGAGAGAAAGACTGCACTCTTGTGACCTGTGCCCTAAGAAATGTCATGTGAACAGGTATGAGACTTCTGGTTTCTGCATGCAGAGAATTGAACCAAGAGTCTCAGCAACAGTACTACACTTTGGGGAAGAACCACCTTTGGTGAAGGAAGGCGGTGCAGGTGCAGTCTTTTTCAGTGGCTGCACAATGAGCTGCCTCTACTGTCAAAACTTCGCTTTCAGTCAAAAGAACGCAGGCAAGGTCTTTTCATTTGAAGAGCTATCACGACACTTCATGAAGATTCAGGAGGAAGGGGCCGCTTGCATCGATCTCGTCACTCCGACTCCTAATTTGTATGGCTTCCTCAAAGCCTACGAACTTGCGCTTGAGGAGGGCTTTTCCCTTCCAGTAGTGTTCAACACTAGCGGTTATGAAGAAGTAAGTACTTTGCAGCTTCTCGATGGAATCGTCGACATCTATCTCACAGATATAAGATATACCGACGATGCGCTTGGAGAGAAATACTCCCTTGTCCCCGATTACTGGACTGTCACAAAGAAGGCGGTGAAGGAGATGTTTAGACAGACTGGCTCCTTCAGAGAAGAAAGAATGCGAGGAGTTATTGTCAGGCACCTTGTTCTACCTGAAGGAATAGCGGGTACAGAAGAGATGGCGGAGTTTGTGGCCTTTGAATTGTCTTCGTCCGTTCCCATATCGCTTATGTCACAGTATCGACCAGTTTACAGGGCGAGAGAGCACTACGAACTATCAAGAAAAATCTCGGAAGAGGAATACGATTATGCACTTGATGTGATAGATAGATTTGGTCTTACTGGATGGATGCAGCATTCCAAATCTAAGGAGAATTTCAGGGCCAAACCTTTGAGGTGGGACTAGATGATTTTCGTAATCTCGTTTTTTCTGTGGATCACCTTTTTTGGAAGGTTCACTCTAGCCTCGGTGGTATCGGGTTTGCTAGTATCTGTCCTTGTACAGTATGTATCTGCAAGGCTTATCCGTCCCGGTCCTGTTCTTGGTACCGTATTTCGAATTATGCTCGCTTTACCTGTTGCAGTCTTTCAATCATTCAGAATTATCTTCTCGAAACCCGTATTCACGGTAAGAAGCGAGAAAGCACCGGAGAACAGAATCGTTGAATTTGGGAAGATCATCTCTATTACAATGACCCCTGAGGAAGTTGTCATTTCGAAGGACAGGGAAGGGCTGTTGATCCACGAGGTGAAAAAGTGACCTTCTATATCACAATGGCGGCAATAATTTCTTCTATTGCGATGCTGGTCTGGTTTGCTGCAGGAAGCGACCCCTGGAGACTTCTTATAGCATACTCATCTATTTCCACAAGGTTATTGATCGGGATAATCTTCATCGAAATGGTTACAGGCGTAGATTTCATATCCGGTGTTGCCTTGCTGTTTCTCATTCTCAACACGAGCGGCACAATTATCGCTGCATATTATCTGGGGGTACGACGATGATGAGAATAATCGGATACTTATTCCTTATACCCGGCCTCTTTTTCGTTGTCGCAGGCACGTTTAGGGCAATCCGCGCTCACACAATTATCGGAACACTTCATTTCTTGACGGTTGCCGACACGGTTGGTCTGATATTCATCGTAACCTCTGCCTTCTTCTTTGACCTGCTTACGATAATCGAAATGCTCGCTTTCATAGTCGCTTTGATGGTCACCGGCCCTCTCGTTACTCATGTCATTGCAAGAGCGTTCATAAATGCGGGGGGAAGGGATAGATGAATTTCGTCATAATCGCAATCAGCTCTCTTTATCTTGTCAGCGCGATAATCGTCCTTTCATCAAGGACTAACTTCCAGAGTGTTATCTGGTTTGGCATTATGGGTTCGGTCTCGGCCGTAATCATGATGATCATAGGGGCACCGGATGTTGCGATGACACAGTTCTCTGTCGGAGTTGCACTGGTTCTAATCGTATACATAATGGCACTTAAGAAACAGCGCCGTGTCCGTCTCGGATTTCTCGATGTGCCTTCGATGATAGAGGAGTCGCCTTCCGGTCTGAGAGGGCTGGAGTGGGATATCATTCGGCTTGTTGACGAAAAGGAAGGTTATCACGTTGAACCAGTTAAGTTCTCTTCAAAGGAAGATGCATTGAATGCCGTTGAGAATCATGAAGTCGATTTGGTTTGTGGAGCATTTACAGAGGACGACGTTTCAGGTAGAACAAAAGGCATCCCTTATCTGGAGACTTCAATATTTGTCTGCAACGGAGAAGAAATTGATTTTGTGAGACTGAAACACTTGAGCAGAAACGCTATTTCCCCGACGCCAGAGTTCCTGAAAAAGAGCCGATATGTCTTTGTCATTTCCATGAATTCGCCGGATCTGGAAAGAGATATTCTTGAAGGATTGAACGAGATTAGATCTTCAGGGAATATCGAAGAGATAGTGGGGCGGTACCTGTGAAGATAGCAGGAATCATAGCAGTTACAATAATCTTTGTCATTGTTATGCTTTCATTTGATCCCTCTGGAAGTATCCCCAGGCCGATAGAGCAAATTGTGGAACGAGTTAACGTGCCCAACGCAGTTACAAGCGTTTATCTTGAGGCGAGACTCTATGACACGATATTTGAGATAATCGTCTTCACTGTAACGGCTCTGGGAGTTGCCGCCCTTCTTGCATCGCTTCCAGTGAACAACGATGAAGGCCAGCAGGTATTTGGTACAGTAACTGTCTATAGCGGGGGCCTGGCCGCGCTGTCGATAACCCTTTTCCTATATGTGGTAATAAACGGTCACATCACCCCGGGTGGAGGTTTTGTTGGCGGAGTTGTACTTGCAACAGGCGTAATCACTTATGGTCTCACTTCCAGTTTCAAGAAGGCAAGTCTTCATTATGATATTCTGAAGATCGGTATGCTTGAGAAAATCAGTCTCATGCTAATTTTCGCATTCTCAACTTTGATCATCCTTTTGCCAGAAACCCACTCACAATTACTTTCTGAGGCTGGCTTTGGTTCGACTTTCAGTGGTGGCTTTATCCCTATACTGAACATTCTCATCGGAATCAAAGTGTACGCCGGCGCATGGAAGATGTCCAGCGAGTTTATTAGCAGACGGGGTACACTATGACTGGCCTGGTCGTGATCTACTTCTCAATCATAGGAATGCTGGTGGGTACTATCGGTATGATCCTCTCGAAGAACATAATTAAGAAGATTCTTTCACTAGGTATAGTTGAGACCTCTATAAACCTTATGTACACAGGAATTTCCGCGAGAGGGGGGATAATACCGCCAATAATCAGCGGAGATTTCTCAAGAACCAACTACGCCGACCCGATTCCTCAGGCAGTGATCATAACAGGAATTGTGATTTCGTTTGCTCTACTCTGCCTTTCTCTGGTATTTGCGGTAATAATATATAACAGATATCACACGATGAATGTCGAGACAATCGAACTTGGTTTTGATAGGGAGGAAGAATGATCGCCTTAGTTCTGATACCGGTTCTCGGAGGCATAGTATGCCTTCTGCTGAAAGAAAGAAAGGGAGTTGGCCCTGTTGTTGCCCTCGCAACGACATTTGCAGGCGGAAGCGCACTTCCATTTGTCTTATTCAATGAATCGGCTACCGCTCTTGGCAAGTGGGGCGCTTTAGGAATAAACCTAATGATAGATGATCTTTCTATCCCCTTCCTACTTTCGACATTCTTTGTGACGCTGGCCGTTGTTCTGAATTCATACAGGAAGGGTTACGAAAACTTCTTCTACTCGTTGATTCTGATCCTTTACGGAACTCTAAACTCGATCTTCCTTTCAAGGGATTTGTTCAACATATTTGTGACGGTGGAGCTCGCCTCAATTATCTCTTTCATATTAATTTCGTATGAAAAGAAGCCTCGGCAGGCTTGGGCAAGTCTGAAATATCTCCTCCTTTCTTCTCTCGGCCTGAACTTCTATCTGCTGGGAATAGGTATCGTGTACATGGAAACTGGTTCCTTCGCGATGGAGAACCTTCATCAGGCTTCAACGGTATCTACAGTGCTGATTTTCGGTGGGCTGGCCATTAAATCGGGCCTTTTCCTCTTTTCCATGTGGCTGCCAGACGCCCATTCAAATGCTCCGATTCACGTTTCTCCAATCCTTTCCGCACTCATTGTAAAAATCGACGTGTATCTTTCTGTTAGGTTCATCGGATACGAGCCCTTCGCATGGCTTAAGGATTTTTACATAGTGCTGGGCCTTCTTAGCGCTCTGGTAGGCGCGTACATGGCTCTGAACTCGATGAATGCGAAGAGATTGCTCGCTTACAGCACTATGTCGCAGGTAGGATTCATGATGGTAAACTGCGACAAGACCTCTTCCTGGCATGGCTTCAGCCATGCGATTTTCAAGACTCTCTTGTTTCTGGTGGTAGGAAATATCTCATATAGGTTGGGCACAAAGAAATACACTGAGTGGAACGGGAAGATCTCCAGAATGGAACACGCATTCCTGCTTATTGGTTCGCTCGCGATGATAGGTTTCCCTCTTACTTCGGGCTGCGTTACCAAGGAAGCGATAATTCACGGCGCCTGTTGCCCCTGGCTGAAAGGAGCTCTATATGTTGCTTCAACCGCGACCGCAGTAAGTTTCGCACGCCTTCTGTTCCTCATGCCATCCTCAGAAAAAATTAGGATGCAAACAAGCCATTTGATCTCCTATATCTTGCTTACCGGAGTTATTCTTAGCCACGGAATTCTTGGATTTGAGCTCTACGAACTCGAGGCTCTGATACCGGCAACGGTTGGGGTTCTCATTTACATGGTATCTAGAAGGTATTTGAGACCCATATCAAACAGGATCGAGAAGCTGGATTTTTCTCTCATCGTTTATCTGATCGCGGTTATGGTTTCGATGGGAGCGGCTTTCCTGCGGACTTGAAAAGCAGTGCCGGTTCGGCTATAATCGTCTTTGTAGGCGAGTAGCTCAATTGGCAGAGCGACGGTCTCCAAAATCGTAGGTCGGGGGTTCGAGGCCCTCCTCGCCTGCCAGAAAAGAGAGGAATCATCCTCTCTTTTTCTTTTTAGTTATCACCGATCGCCTTGGCCATATTCATACTGGTTACTTCATATCCCATCTTCTCGTACAGCGATACTGCCACGGAGTTATGAGCAAAGACGTGAAGCGAAAGCTGTTCTACTCCAAGCCCCCTGGCATATTCTTCAAGCGCTTCGAGGCTCAGCTTTCCGTAACCTTTTCCTCTGAATTCTTTGTCGATCACGAAATCATAGATGAATCCCTTATTTTCCGTAGCGGAGAAAACATGCAGCCAGAGATAACCTATCTTCTTGCCTGTCTCCCTATCTATAAGGCTCAGGAGTTCATGATTCTCTGTGTTAAGCCCGTCGGTAAGCAATGAATCGATTTCTCTTCTCGATTTCTCGAGCGCGTCCTTCTCTTCCCATCTTCCCGATTTGACATTCTCTATCGCATAGTTTCTTACCAATCCTTCGCTATAGACCTCGAACTCATCGGGCTTCATCTTTTCCAGTCTTATCATTCAGTTACCTCCTTCCTAGACAAGATCCAGCAAGTGTTTCTTCAAGAGTTCTTTTACCGAAAAGACGATGATTATCCCAAGAATGGTTATAGTTGCAGTTCTAACACTGAAACCGTCAAGAGTCAACCCCAATGCAAGTCCGGCAGCCGGTGGATGCTCTGAATCGGTTATCACCATGGCAAACATAGTTAGACCTATCGCCAAAGATCCCATGAAGGCGAATGAGATGTTATCAGACCACTGAATATTAGTATGTTTAGTCAGCAGATCCAAAACATGAACTCCAAAAGCTACCAGCAGACCGATTGCGTTGCCTCCCAGAACGTACCTTGCGCTGGATGCCCTGAGATTTGGCATCGCAAAGACAATGAATGTCGATGCCCCAAACGAAGCAACAACAACTGCTTCAGAGAGCGCATCAATAAAGAGCAGAATCACGAAGACCGAAATGATCGTGAGCAAAGTCTGGAAAACGTACTTAAGAGGATATTGTCGGAACTTGGAATCTAGTGTTATCATCTTACCTCCTGATTCGCCAAGAAATAACTGCATCTCTCAAAAGAAAGATTTAGGTACCATCAACTGATAGAATCTTCCTATGAAGAGATAGGAATATTCTAAACCATAGGGAGGTCAAGTCGTAGTGTGAGAACGGTTGAAGTTACTCTCGAAGGGAGAGTTCAGAGAGTTGGAATGAGAAACTTCGTGAGGCGGCTTGCAGAAAAACACAGAATCACCGGGTATGTAGAAAACCTGGAAGATGGGTCCGTAAGAATTGTCGCTAGAGGCAATGAGACTGAACTTGCATTGTTCTTGAGAAAAGTGAAAAAGGGATCTCTTCCCGTAAGGCTTTCCGGAGGAAAGATCACCAGAATAATCGAACAGCCCTCTCAAGAGCTGGAATTCAGGGGCTTCGAAAAGAGGTAGTTCCATATGGAGGGAAAAAATGATAATTGCCATAATAATTCTAGTTGCTGTAGCATTTCTGGTCATTGTGGGATTTGTTCTCTCAAATAGGGTCATAAAACCCAGACAGATCCCTTACGAAGAGACCTACCGCATCGAAGTCGAGAATGGCAGAATGGATCCAGATTGGTTCGAAGAGGTCGAAAAGGAAGAGATTTGGGTTGATTCTCCTTATGGATACAAACTCCACGGGTTTCTGATTCCGAACGACAATTCCGAAAGAACCGTAATTATCTGTCACGGCATCACTTATTCACTTTTCGGTTCCATAAAGTATGCAAAGGTTTTTCACAAGCTGGGCTACAACATCATCGTATATGACCACAGGAATCACGGAAAAAGCGGAGGTACGAATACGACTCTAGGCTTCTACGAGAAGCATGATCTTGCCGCTGTAAAGAAATGGGTTCTGGAAAGACTTGGGGCGAATACTCGAATCGGCCTACACGGAGAATCGATGGGTGCCGCAATAGCTCTTCAATACCTTTCTCTTGATAACGAGATCGATTTCTGCGTCGCCGACTGCGGTTTTTCTGACCTCGAAGAATTGCTGTCGGTAAGGTTGCGTGAGGACTTTCACCTTCCCTCGATTCCATTCATTTGGCTGGCTCGATTCTTTGCAAAACTCCTGACTGGCGCGAATCTAAAAGAAGTAAGCCCAATAAAATCCGTAAGAGAGTCGTCAGTTCCAGTGATGTTCGCGCACGGAGCTGAAGACCATTACGTTCCAACCTATATGAGCGAAAAGATGTACAGAGAAAACAATTCGAAAAACCATCTTCTAGTAGTTCCCGGAGCTGCTCATGCAGCGTCTCTCCCAACCGATCCGATCACATATGAAAAAGAAGTTGAAAGCTTCCTTCGCAAGCATAAGCTCCTATGAAAGATTACACTCTCCTTATCATTTATCATATTAAATAAAATATCCAACAAATCGCACTTCAGACTTGAGAATCTAATCTCCTTACCGTACTTTTTCGTATTTATGTGCCTATGTTTGTCATATTAGCAGTCAAAGGGCCTTATAACTTTGAAATTAGCTGCACTTTATGGATAATCACTTCTCATACTTCTTAATCATTGAATACCTTAACTTGGCACTCTTAGAATTATTATGTTGGACTTTGTAATACTTTGATATATGTTCTAATTATTGCAAAATACTGTTGTGTATTACTATGTGTTTTTATAATAATTGCCATTGAGATGATAATAGTGCACCAAAAAAAATTATTCTACACTATACGTACTAATTAGACGTTCTGTGCAATGTCACAGAACTAAATCAAAAAGGGGGCGAAAGAAATTGCGTAAGAGACTTACCTTGTTTCTTCTCGTAACTGCACTAGTTTTTGGTGGCAGTATTTTCCTACTGAGAAGGGACCAATATCTGATATCATCTACTTCAACGTTAAGATGTCTCAAGAACTAGGTCTGAGGGCAGTCGCCGAAGGACTAACGGATATTTTCATGGAAGGAGTTCCCGGCCCAACCCTGATGGGAATGGATCAGGCAACTCGAGAAAAATGGATATCTACTCCGTTCCGTCGCTGACTTATACTCTTTTCGTCAATCCATACCCGAACGAAGCTCCTTATGTGGGAGAGGTTAATGGAAAAGACTTCTTCAACGTAATGGCTATCAACGAGTTCAGGTATGCTCTCAATGATCTGATCAACAAGCAGTATATCGTTGACGAGATCCTAGGAGGAGCCGGCGGACCGATGCTCTCTATCGCAACTCCAGGTCAGCCCGGTACCTACAGATACGGTCTGGTAGCGAACAAACTCGGCCTTAGCTTTGAAGGTAACGAGACGAGAGCTATCGAGGCCATGAAAAAAGCTCTTGAAGAAGCCTCCAAGATTCCTGAGAATCAGGGGAGGCTCGTTGAAAGAGCCGGCAAATGGTGCTTCGACAACGAACCCGTCACCGTAAGGTTCGTTACGCTATGAACCCTGCACTCTCGCAGTGAAGCTCTCGACAATGCTCTTTCTCGATTGATCCTTTCGGTGGACGGGTTCATGATCTGGGACGATGGACCAAGGATGTCTCCTCAAAGCTGATCGCTGCTAAAAACAACGTTGAACCCAGCAAAAGCTTCCCAGACGAAGTGGGCATTGCGTCCCTGAACAATCTTCGCCGGCATTCCGATTCGGAGGACGATGGACCGTTGACGGTCAACGTTGTGCTCAGCAGCGTTCAGCGAAAAGCGTCTCTTTCCCCGCGAAGCGAGCACTGCGACCTAGCGTGATCTTCGCTAGCCTTGCGTCTGATGTTTTATTCCAGCATCACTTTCTGGGGCAGCCAACCTTGCGCCCCGCCGAAGGCGGCAATACATCTTGTGTCAGCGATAACCGGCTCTTGCCATTCGTCTTATCGACTTCCAGGAAGATTTCTCAACTATGAAGTGAAGGTATAAAATCTTTCTCTTCAGTGATGACTCTGTTTATTTCGCCAACTTCAGCCATCTTGAAGGGAGCAATAACATCGAATTTGCTCCTGTCTATTAGAAGTATTCTCTCACTCGAGTTGAGAAGCATTTTTCTCTTTATACTAGCAGAAAACGGACTGAGTTCGAAGGTACCTATCTTGCTTCTGAACGAGGCTGCCGAAAAGAAGAACTTGTTTGCATATATGGAGCTCACGAGACTTTCGGCTCTAGGTCCGATGAGCGAATCAAATCCATACTGTAGGCTTCCGCCGCTCGATTCAACTGAAAACCCCTGTATTTTCGATAGGGCAAGCAGGATGTTGATTCCATTCGTGATTATGTGCAGTTTATTGAAAGCCCTGGATAGCTTCAAAGCAAAAACGTAGCATGTGGTGCTTTCATCTATGAAGAGGACATCGTTTTCTTCAACATACTCTATAGCTTTTGAGGCTATTATCTCCTTTGACTCTCTCTCTACTCTGAGTCTTCTCAAGAAGAAGCTGTTGGGATCTGTTTCTTGATTCACCGCTCTTACGACTCCGTATCCGTTGATAAGGAGGCCGGATTTCTGCAGATCTCTCAAGTCTCTTCTCAGCGTGACGAGAGAAACATCCATTAGGGATGCAAGTTCTTGAGTATTGATCGATTCTCTTTCAGAAAGAACGCTGAGAATGTTTTGTCTTCTGTCTTCTTTCTTCAAAGCCATTTGCTCAACTCCAGCATATCTGTTTTATCTGACTCTCCTCCTGGCTAATCTTAGAGCCTCTACACCAAGGAGGAGTGCACCCCAAAGCGCCAGCGTGAGAAACTGACTTATCCCAAGAAGGTTCAGGCCGCTTGAGATCACTTGCAACAAGACCAACCCAAGGAAAACACCGGACACCTTTCCAAATCCACCATTTGGATTGATTCCACCCAGAACTGAAACTAACACGGTAACTAGAAGATATGAAGAACCATAACCGGCTTTTGCGGAATTGAATCTGGCTATCATTATCAGTGATGCGATACCTGCAAGAAGACCAGATATCATGTATACGAGAATAATCACTTTGTTCGTGTTTATCCCAGAGAAACTGGTCGCCTTGATGTTCGAACCAATCATGTAAGTGGATAGACCCAGACGAGTCTTGTTAAGCAAAATCGCCACTGCTATCGCGACCGCTATCAGAATGAACATAGGAACGGGGACTCCCAGAAATGTACCGTTGCCGATTACCAGAAGACTCCTGGGGAGGCCCGAAATCACGTACCCCCTTGTTATTACGAGGCTTATTCCTTCTAGAAGCGTCATCGTACCAAGTGTCGCAAGAATCGGAGAGATCCCTATATATGCTATTATCACTCCGTTCGCAAGACCCACTATCAGCGAAATGGACATTCCTGCGAGAATCGCCAGAAACACTATCCAGCCCAATTCACTCCCTCCCATGTTGGGAGTCACATTCCTTGTCAGAATCATTGCCATGATTATTCCCGAGAGATTCGCCGAGCTTATTATGGAGAGGTTTATCCCACCCGTAAGCATAGTTATCATCATCGCGAAGGCAAGCACTCCCAGTTCGGGAAGCTGGAAGGCCATAGACTGAAGATTGCTTGGTCTGAGGAACTTGCCGGGGAGAGCGAGTGAAAACAGCAAGACGAGAATCGCAAGTATTACTCCCAGGGAGAAAATCTCTGAGTTCTTCGACAGTATTCCTCTCTTAGTATCACTCTTCGACATTGATTATCGCCCCTTTTCTTTCGCGCAGTTTCCTCTGGTATGCTGTTATTCCTACGCTAATGACAATTATGGCCCCAACGAAGACCTTGTGCCAATAAGAAGAGATTCCCAACAGCGTCAACCCGTTCTGAACAATTACTATTAGACCAAATCCCAGAATCGTTCCGAGGATGCTCCCAGTACCTCCGGCCAAACTCGCACCTCCGAGCACCACCGCAGCCAGGACTTCGAGCTCTCTTCCCATAAGAGCATTGGGAGCTACAGTGAGCATCATATTCGCCTGGACCGTAGAAGCTATGCCTGCTAGAAAGCCCATGTAACAATAGACGAAAAGCTGCGTCTTGAGAACGCTTATGCCCACACGTCTTGCGGCTTCTTGATTTCCGCCCACGGCGTATATGTTTCTTCCCAGAGCCGTGTGCTTAAGTATCAGCCACGTAAGAATGAAGGAAATAACAAGAACTAGAATCGGTATAGTAATTCCCGGGTTGTCTCCGAATCTGACGAGATTCCTCTCCATGAACCACATTGGGAAGCCGTAAATCCAGGTACCGCCGCTTATAAATATCAGAAGGCCGTAGAACAGGTTCATGGTTGCGATCGTCACTATTATTGGCGGAGTTTTGAGGAAATAAATCAGTAAAGCGTTGATAAAACCCAGAGCAATTCCTACAACCCCTCCTATAGCAAAGGCCAGGAACATATTTCCGCCCCAATGTATAACGATAGTAGCCATTACATACTGCGCAACAGTAGCGATGGCAGTGAAAGAAATGTCAATCCCTCCAGAGATTAGGACAACGAGCACACCCGCAGCCATAATTGCAAGGAAAGAATTGCTTTCCACCATGCCGTAAATATTGGTGAAGGTCAGGAAGCTTGGCTTCATAATAGTGAAAAACAGAGACACTACGACTATCACAAGCAAGAGGTAGAATTCGCTCTTGCCGAATGCCTTTCTCAATACTGAATTACTGTCCGTTGATCTTCTCATACAGCTCTTTCTCCGTAAGCTCGCTGGAATTATACTTACCGACTATTCTGCCCGCACTCATTATGTACGTCGTATTTGAATGGTATATGGCTTCTTCAGCTTCATCGGTGATCATGATAATAGAAATGCCTTCTGCCGCCAGTTCTCTTACTATCTTATATATGCTGTCTTTTGCGGCAACATCGATTCCCACCGTCGGCGAATCAAGGATCAACACCTTCGGGTTTATTGCAAGCCACTTGGCGATTACAACTCTCTGCTGGTTGCCGCCGGAAAGAGTATTCACGGGAGAATCAACAGACGGAATCTTTATCGAAAGTTCATCGACCCAACGCCTCACTTCTGTTCTCTCCTTGACCTTGCTCAAGAGCCTGATTTTCGACAGTATTCTCTTCAGAAACGTAAGCACAATGTTCTTGCTTACTGACTGTTCCATAACGAGACCATGTTGCAATCGATCCTCGGGCACATATGCAATCCCAGCTCTCATAGCGGCCAGGGCACTTCGAGGGTTGATTCTCTTCCCTTCTAACAAGATCTCTCCGTCGTCGGGAGGATTCATTCCGAATAGAGAGAGAACGAACTCGGTTCTGCCTGAACCCATCAACCCTGTAATACAGACTATCTCTCCCTTGTGAACCTTTAGATCAATGTCTTTGTAGTTGTCGGTTCTGGAAAGCTTTCTCACTTCAAGAACGACTTCATCGCCAGAATATGGAGGAAGCTTCGAGTATTCGAACTCTTTTCCCGTCATGAGATATGAGAGTTTCTGTCTTGTAAGCTCCGAAGCGTCAAACACTCCGACTTTCTTTCCGTCGCGAAGAACCGTAACTCGTTGGGCCACAGCCATTATTTCATCAAGTTTGTGGCTGACGAAAAGCGTGGCTATCTCTCTGTTCTGAAGCTCGTTGATCACTTTAATGAGAGACTGAACTTCATTCTTGCTGAGAGAAGCTGTCGGCTCATCCATAATCACCAGCCGTGCATTCGCGTTTATTGCCCTGCAGATAGCAACTATTTGTCTTTCTGCAATGGATAGCTGGCTGACTTCCCTTCGAGTATCAAGAGAAACTCCGATCTTCTTCATGGTTCTGACGGCCTCTTTTTCGGTCTCTTTCCAGTTCATTAGACGGCTTCCGGTCTCCACTCTGGAAGAGATGGCGATGTTCTCGGCCACAGTCAAATTCGGGAAGAGCGACAAATCCTGATATATTACCTGAATACCTTCCCTTACGCTATTTGAAGACTTCTGGTGACTTATTCTCCTGCCGTCAACATATATCTCGCCGCCGGGATCGGGCGAGTGAATACCCGAGATGATCTTTATCAGGGTACTTTTGCCCGAACCGTTCTCACCAACCAGGCAGTGGACCTCTCCCTTCTCCATTTCGAAATCGACTGAATCGAGGGCAAGTACACCTCCGAATCTCTTCGAGATATTCTTCATCTCCAACAACTTCTCAGCCATAATTACATCACCGGAAAGAGAGGGGGGCGGACCCCCTCTCGAAATCAGAACCCGTAAGAAAGGGCGTTTTCAGCAGTTATATCGATTTGCGCGTCAAATTTGACTATGTTTCCTTCGAGAGTTGCCTTTCCAAGACCGGGTATCTCAAAGCCATCGACGACCACCGGCACAATACCTTCCGGAACTCCGGCCTCTGCAAGAGCATTCTTTGCGTCCAGCAGTGTTTTCGCAAGATAAACCTGTGCAAATCCGGCATCCTTCGGATCCCACAGGTAACCCCACTGCATCAAACCCTGCTTCAGGTAAGGGTCAGCGTGACTCGGAATTACCGTACCTACAATCTGAACCTTTCCCTTCATGTTCCTTGCGTTGAGAGCCTGAGAGGCACCGATCGGGCCTAGAGAGCCGAACCCGACTATGCCCTTCAAGTTCGGGTAAGCATTGAGAAGCTCGAGTGTCTTCTGATAGGAAAGCTCCACACTTTCGCCACACGGAATCCTCTCGGTCACCAACTTCATGTTCGGATACTTCTCTGCAACATATGCAAGGCCTACATCTGCCCAGAAGTTGTGAAGCGGAACTGTAAGCCCGCCGACAAATACCGCAAACTCTCCTTCTCCGCCCATCAGCTGCGCGAGCTTTTCGAAGTTCGCCTCTCCGAACTTGACGTTGTCTATCGTTTCAACGTCCCAGTCGCCACCCTTCTGCTCTGGCGACTCGTGAGTGATGATAATGATGCCGTTCGCTCTTGCCTTCTCGAAGACAGGTTCAAGAGCCTTAGCATCATTAGGTACTACACAGATTGCATCGACGCCCTTGGCAATAAGGTCTTCAACAATCTTCACCTGCTGAGCAGGATCTGCATCTGAAGGACCTATCTGGTAAGCGTTCACCCCGAGTTCTGAAGCGGCATCTTTGACACCGACTTCCATTCTGTTGAACCAGGGAATTCCACCGATCTTAACAACAACGGCGATTTCATAGTTGGCTGCTAAGACAGCAACTGTAAACAAGACACAGAGCAGGAGCATCAGAAATTTCTTGTTCATTCGCATCCCTCCTTCTATGTGACCGGTAGGCCGGCCCATCAAAAAACCATAGAAAACTACTTAAAACACTAACCTGATAACTTGTGATCAAACTCATTTTATCAATTCATTCTTTCAAATCCATACCCGAAGGAATCTGATTATTGAGACTTACGGCTGATGAATGACATTTAAGCTTTGATAGTCTCGATTCTTGTATGATATCGGCCGTGGTTCCTCTTTGAGAAGAATAATGAGTTTTATGATGATTAGAGAGTCCGAACTCCTGTAACTCAAGTCCCTTCTAAAGCCCTTTGTGGAATAGCGATTGACGCACGTTTTTGACCCAGAGCAGTTGTAATCGCAAGAGTCTCCCGTTACTTGTCTCTAATCCGATTTCACATTGCTTGAATCTTTTTGGTAAGCTTAATAAGTGTAGGCGATATGAAGTAATCACTTTGTTGATCCACTTTACTCACACTGTTAATCAGCAAAAGTGTTGTCCACAAGTGCAGATGGAATATCAGGAGGCAGTAATGAAGGAAGGGATTCTGTCCATCGATCTAGGAACAATGGGAGTCAAAGTCACTCTTGTCTCCATGAGTGGTGAGATTCAGCGATCTGCTTATGCCGAGTATCCTATAATTTCTGAACTACCGGGACAGGCCGAGCAGGACCCTGCGCTCTGGTGGAAGGGGATTATCGATTGTATAAAGGAGCTCAAGTCTCATGACGCCTGCCTTCCCAAACTTGTAAATGCGATTTCGATCTGCGGTCAGATGCACACTCACGTCTATCTCGACTCTGAAGATAATCCTATAGGCCCTTCGATTACCTGGCTCGATCAGAGAAGCAGCGAAATAATAGAGCAATGGAACAAAGATGGAAGGGCAGATAGGCTCTTCGAACTCACATGGAACTTTCCAACGACTACATATGCAGCACCGCAGATTTGCTGGGTGAAAAAACACAGACCACAAGTCTTCGCGAAAACGAAGTCGATAATGATCGCCAAGGATTACATAAAGTACCTGCTGACCGGCAACAAAATCACTGATCCATCCGACGCGTCCGGGACAGCAGTTTTCGACATAAGAACCAACAAATGGAGCCCCGAAGCCCTTGACCTGATAGGCTTGGACGGCCATCTTCTTTCCGATGTAATGCCTTCGGCAAGAATAATGGGCCACATAACCGAAAGGGCAGGGAAGGAAACTGGTCTGCTGGAAGGAACTCCAGTTGTCAACGGAGGCTCAGACCACTCTGTGGCCGAATTAGGCTCCGGCCTTCTCGGCGAAGGCGAGGTATCCTGCATAGTTGGCACTGCCGGAGTTGTGGCGGCATGTACATCTACACCCGTTATCGACCCAAAAAAGAGAGTTATGTGCTGGAGCTATCCCCTGGAAGGCTACTGGGACATTCTTGGAATAACTCAAACCGCCGCTTCCAGCTTAACGTGGTTCAGAAACACATTCGACAAAGAAAGAAGCAACGAAGTCTTCGACGAATACTCTTCGATGGCCGAAAAGGTTTCTCTCGGATCCGAGGGGCTGGTCTTCCTCCCCTATCTTATGGGAGAGAGAACGCCTCTCTGGGACTCAAAGGCTCGCGGTGTTTTCTTCGGACTTACAATCAAGCATTCCAAAGCCCACATGGTTCGGGCAATCATGGAAGGGGTCTCCTTTTCAATAAAGGATTGCATGAAGGTCGTTGAAGAGCTGGGTGTGAGTTTCGACAGCGTGAATGTCATGGGCGGAGGAAGCAAGAGCCCTGTTTGGAGAAGGATCCAGTCCGATGTCTACGGAAAGAAAGTCATGACGCTCGAGACCCAGGACACAGGCTCTATAGGAAACCTAATACTCGCCCTTCTTGCAACAAAGGAGATACGCGACCCCCTAGAGGCGGCCCATCTCATAAGGCGTGTCGAGAGGGTCGATCCCGATCCCGCTAGAGCAGAAAAATACGACAACTTATTTGGTATATACAAGAGAATCTACGATAGAACACGTTCAATGATGGCAGAATTGGAGGCGTATGCGGATGAATAAAGATGAATTTGCAGGACTGGTGCTGGATGCCTGTAAGAAAATGGAAGATCGGGGTATGACTGTTGGAACATGGGGAAACATAAGCGTTAAAGTGAATGATGAAACCTTCCTAATAACTCCGAGCGGGATGAGCTATGGCTGCTTGAAGATCGATGATATTGTGATGGCAGATATGGAAGGCAATACTATTGACAGCAAGCGAAAGCCAAGTATAGAGCATGCGCTGCACAGGATGATCTACAAACACCGGTCAGATGTTGGGGCGGTGATTCACACTCATCCTCAGTACTCAACGGCATTCGCCATAGCAAGAAAAGATGTGCCCGCAGTTTCGGAGGAACTCGTACAGATAATCGGAGAAGGCGTCAAGTGTGCAAAGTATGCGCTTCCCGGGACTGAGGAATTGGCCATTAACGTTGTGGAGGCTCTCGGAAACAGTAATGCAGTGCTTCTCGCGAACCACGGAGCAGTCTGCGTTGGTAGCAACCTGAGCGATGCTTTCAAGGTGGCCGAGGTACTTGAGAAGTCGGCAAAAACGATTATCATGGCAACAATCATAGGAACTCCTCAGGTAATTTCTCACGAGGAGTGTCTTAAGATGCAGGACTTCGTAAAGAATCACTACGGACAGAAATGAATCCTAAAAACCCTTACCACCGATCGACCAACCGCTAAGAGCCGACCGATGTCGGCTCTTTTCTTTTCCGTTGTCAATTCCAACCGATACTTGTCAAAGACTCTCCACGAGTGGGAAAATGATATGACAATATGGCATGATTGTGATTGATAAGTATACATTACCTGGAGGGGGTTATAGTATGGTTTCGCTGGGAATAGATGTCTTGCGGAAAGGAGGTTTCAAAGATCTAAGAAACAAGGCGATCGGTCTCGTCACGAACTACTCATTCGTTGACTCAGATCTGAAGTGGGGAATTGACCTCATGTTCGAAAGCAAACTCAATGTGAAAAAGATCTTCACCCCTGAACACGGACTTGGAGGAGTAGCCGACGGGGCGCATGTAAACGACGATCTCCATCCAAAATACGGCATTCCTGTGGTAAGTCTATACGGGGATAAGCGCAAACCTTTGCAGGAAGATCTCGAAGGGCTTGATGTAGTCGTATACGACATTCAGGATGTTGGCCTGAGATTCTACACATTCATCTATACTCTCGCCTATACAATGGAATCAGCGGCGGAAGCCGGAATTCAGTACGTAATTCTTGACAGGCCGAACCCGCTGGGCAGAGGGGTCTTCGGAAGCAGAATAGATGACGAGTTGCAGACCTTTGTTGGCGGCTATAGACTGCCCCTCCAGTACGGACTTACGGCAGGAGAGCTTGCCCAATATTTCAAGAAGCTCATGAAACTCGATCTCGACCTGCAAGTCGTGAAGCTTGAAGGTTGGAACGGCGAAACTTACGATGCCACGTCTCTTTTGTGGAATGTGCCTTCACCAAATGTGCCGACCTACGAATCTCTTCTAGGTTACGCGGGAACCTGCTTCTTTGAAACCACAAACGTCTCTGAAGGCCGCGGCACATTCAAGCCCTTTATCTTGATAGGCGCTCCATGGATCAATGGATCGGATTTCGCAGCATTTCTGAAGAGAGAGTTTCCCGATCTCAGATTACGAAGCCGTGAATTCATGCCCTTCTACCGGAAGTACGCAAATGCCAGCTGCAGCGGGGTAGAGTTCTTTCCGAGAAATGACGACAACTTCTTTGTGATAACTTTGAAGATGATGGATTATTTGCTAAAATATGAACAATTTGAGATAATGGACCGCTCAGATGATCTTATCGGCATTGCGAATAGCGCACAGAAGATTAGAACCGGAAAGCTTGACTACAGCCAATGGAAACAGTCAGGGATGGAGTTCATAGAGTTCGCTGAGGATTGTCTCCTCTATCCCGGTGAACTGAATTATCGTGATTGAAGGGGGCCATCATGGGTGAAACGCCGATTCCACTATACTACAAGTTGTACGTTGACTTGAAGGAATCCCTCAATTCCGGAAAGTATCAGAAGGGCGATAAGCTTCCCACGGAAAAGGAGCTTTGCCAACAGTACAGCATAAGCAGACTTACTGTCAGGAGAGCAATGGATGAGCTAAGAAGAGAGGGGTTCATCGAAAGGCTTAAGGGGAAGGGGACCTTCGTCACAGGATCTAAGCGCGAAGAGCAGCTTGCCATACTCACAGGATTCACGGATGAGGCTAGAAAGCGCGGCAGTGAGACCCGGTCTGTAGTTTTGGAGAACAGACTAGTCAGAGTCCCAGCAGATGCAGTAGAGCTCTTCGATATCCCAGCAGACGCAATGGTCGTGCTCCTGAAAAGAGTTAGATTTCTCGAAGGAGAACCCTACGCAATTGAAGAAGCATATCTAAATGTGGGAGCGGATATCCGTTTGCTCAATATTACACAGAGAGACATGGAAAAGGAGTCTCTATACGGAATCCTAAGAAAGGAGTACGGAATCAATATCTCTTATGCAGAAGAAGAAATGGAACTCACAAGGCTAAAGAAAGAAGAAGCCCGTTTTCTTCGTCAGGAACTGGATGACTGCGCAATAATGAGAAAGAGATTCACGTACACAAAGAGTGATATCTGCATCGAGTATGTTATCTCATTGTACAGAGCAGACAAAAGCAAGTTTAAAATAGTGAGAAGGATATAGATGACCGAGGTTACGGGTAACACCGGTTGGGGGTTGGAGTGGAATAAGACGCAAGGCTCCGAAAAGCACGATATCCTGGCCTGAAGCAGGATGTCGCGAAGGGATGTAGTGAGCAGCCCTGCCCCGAAGATCCGCTGCGCGCTTAAGAACTTGAACCCGCTGATCGCTGACGAAGACAACGTTGAACCAATAAAAGCTTCCCCACGAAGCGCGCATTGCGACCTGAACCGTTCTTGCCCAGTCCTGCGTCTGATGTTTTATTCCAGCATCACTTCTACTCTTGTTGATTTCGGAGGACGGTGGACCGTTGACGGTCAACGTTGTGCTCAGCAGCGTTCAGCGCTCAGCGAAGTGGTTCTTTCCCCGCGAAGCGAAGCTTGGGTCTACTGATGCTCTTCAGTGCATACGTCCCACCGAAGGTGGCATCACTTCCGCTGATGCTTTTCGGCGCATCACTTCCCCGGACGTTTTTCCGGGCATCACTTCCTGAGCAGCATCACTTCCTCGCGCCAGCGAGCCTCACCTCCTGCCGAAGGCGGCAATGCGTCTTGTCTATGCGATTGTTTTGCCACGAGAACGCTCTTTCTTGTTCTTCTGAACTAACCGCGCTAGGTTAGCCGTCAAATATCATGACATAGATGGAAGCGTATGGTGCAGCATTAATGAGTAAATCACAAAAGCCTTGATTTGATGTTTTGCAGACGTTACCCGAAGTATGATATAACTAATTATTAGAAAGCCGAGTCTATCAATCCATTTTGATGAAGTAGTGATTTAAGGTATTATTGTATAGATGTTTTCTATACTTTTTGGTAGTGGATAGTACTTTCATATTTGGGGAGGAAAGGATGAAGATCAAGGACCTGCGTTTCACCGAAAAGAAATGGGACTTCGTAAAACCTTTTCACATTGCAAACAATGTCTCCAGCTCCAAAGTAAATATTGAAGTTGAATTAGTTCTGTCGGACGGAACGATCGGTCTGGGCGAATCTTCTTCGTCTTTCAGAGTTAATGGAGAGAGCGGAGCCGCCATTTTTCAGCTCCAGAAAGAGATTCTCGAGATGATAAAGGATCTCGATGTTCGTGACTATAGAAGGGTTTTTGCAAAACTTGATGCCTTCTCGAGAACGGCGCCCAGTTTGAAAGCTGCCATTCAGTTTGCCACTCTTCACGCCTTTTCCAGATTGATCTCTACACCTGTCTATCAGATTCTTGGCGGAATGAAGGATTACGTCGAGACCGACAAGACGGTCAGCATAGGCAGTCTGGAAGAGACGGTCCATGACGCTAAGGAGATCTTCGAAGCGGGGCATAAAGTTATCAAGATGAAGGTCGGCGAAGATGTTAAGAGCGACATTGCCAGGGTACTGGCAGTCAACGATGTGATCAAGGGTGTCAGGTATGTGATAGATGCAAACACAGGCTATACACCCAAAGAAGCTTTGAGATTCATAGATGCAATGTACAGAAACGATGTGCCCGTGGGGATATTCGAGCAGCCGGTGCCTGCCGAAGATTTCGAAGGGCTGAAAATAATCAGGCAGGGCTCCATGTATCCTGTTGGCGCAGATGAAAGCGCAAAGACGAAGTATGACGTTATGAGACTCATAAAGGAAGGCGCAGTTGATTACGTGAATATCAAACTCATGAAGTCGGGACTCTCAGACGCTCTTGCGATTGTAGAGATGTGTAACAGCGCGGGTATAGGTCTTATGATCGGCTGCATGAGCGAGTCTGGTGTAGGAGTCTCTCAAAGCGTCCATTTCGCTGCTGGAACCGGCGCATTCACGTATCACGATTTGGATTCTCATTTATTGCTTAAGAATGTCGATCCTGTCGGATTCAGACAGGAGAAAGATAGACAGTATCCTATTTTGTTCTAATTTTGTCATCACCCTGTACGTGGGAAAAGGAGGTGCAAGAATGAAGCGAAGCTTCATACTGATTTCACTAATGGTACTTCTTGTTGCAGCCATGGGATTTGCTGCAACTCCAAAAGACACTCTTGTAATAGGCGCGAACACCGGTATTTTTATTACCATGGATCCTGCCGTTGCCTATGAGGTCTTTCCGAACAAAATCGTCGCTGCCATCTATGCTCAATTAGTTAAGCTAGAGGCAATTAACGGCGTCATCGTTCCAGTCCCAGACATTGCCGAGAGCTGGGAGATTTCCGATGATGGACTTACCTACACCTTTAATATCAGGAAGGGAGTCAAATTCTCCAACGGTGATGCCCTAACAGCCGAGGATGTTCTCTTCTCTCTGAAGAGACCAGTTGTTCTCGAGTCTGTTTCTGCGTGGTTCTTGGTCGATATCTTCGGCATAAACAAGGACAACGTGGACGAGAAGATAAAGCAGATCGACGATTACACTGTGTCCATAACCTTGAACGCTCCTTATGCAGAAAACATCACACTCGGGATTCTATCCAACATGTTCACAGGTATCGTCAACAAAGACGTAGTCCTTGAACACGAAGTAGATGGAGACCTTGGTGGCGCATGGCTTACAGATCACTCCGCTGGTGCAGGCCCATACGTTCTCGTTCAGTGGGAGAGAAACAACGTTATCCTTCTTGAAGCCAATCCGAATTACTACGGCGAACAGCCCCCTCTGAAGAGAATCATGATTAGAGACATCCCCGAAGCATCTAACCAGAGACTTCTTCTTGAAAGAGGAGACATCGATGTTGCCTGGGATCTTACGCCACAGCTGCTTGAAGAGGCCAAGAGAAATCCCGACATAGTTGAAGTCAAGGTTCCGGGACATTCAAACGAGTATCTCGCGATGAATGCTACCTGGGGACCCCTTGCGAACCCTAAGGTAAGAGAAGCCGTAAGGTTCTCGATCAATTACGAAGAGATCGTCGAAGACATTATGCTCAATAACGCTCTCCTAGTACAGGGGTTCATAAACAAGGGCTACTTCGGCTATGTGGAAGAAAACCCATTCTACCAGGATATCGAAAAAGCTAAGGCTCTTCTCGCCGAAGCAGGATACCCTGATGGATTCGAAGTTGAGCTGCTGACAAGCAACACAGACACAAGAAAGGCAGAGGCCGAGAAGATCCAGGCCGACCTGGCGCTTTCAGGAATAAAGGCCAATATAGTAATAATGCAGTCTTCTCAGATGTACGCCAAGTATCGTGCACAGGGTCATCAGATGATCATTGCCGGCTGGGGCAATGACTATCCCGATCCGGACAACCTTGCAATGGCTCATGCAAACTACAGGGCAAAACAGCTAGCGTGGAGAAATGCATGGTTCGACGATTATGCAGCGACACTTTGTGAATGGGGTCAGATAGAACCCAATCCAGACAAGCGTGAACAAATTTACAAGGATCTTACAGAATACTGGTTCCATAATGGGCCTTTTGCGATGCTATACCAGACTGTAGAGTTCTGGGGAATTCGCAAAGAAGTCAAGAACTTTGAAGAAGCGGCTTTCGGCTACGGAATGCTGTTCGATTTCACAAAGGTTTCTAAGTAATGTGTCCCCCGCCCCGTTCTCTTGAACGGGGCGTATTCTTTCTGAAAAATCAGATATTGATGCGGGGGTAATTCTATGAACTTCGGACAATTCTTACTCAGAAGACTATTCTTGATGGTCATAGTGCTTTTCGGTGTCGCCTGTATTGTCTTCTTTATAGCAAATGTAATACCCGCCGACCCGGTTGGGGCTATTCTCGGGGGAAACGCACCGCCTGAGGCCGTTGATAGATTGAAGGCGAAGCTTGGATATGACCAACCACTTGCAATTAGATTTGTCAACTTCATTACCGGCGCGGTTAGAGGTGATTTCGGCGTTTCTTTGAAGACCTCGAATCCCGTCATGAAAGATATAATGAACTACTTCCCTGCCACGATGGAGCTTGCCTTAGTTGCGATAATCATCTCTATCTTTTTAGGTATTACTCTTGGAATATTGTCGGCCGTTCACCGTAACAAAGCTATAGACCAGTTTTCGAGAGTCTTTTCGATACTGGGTGTCTCTATGCCGGTATTCTGGATAGGACTTCTTCTTCTGCTTGTCTTCTACTTCAAGCTGGGATGGCTTCCCGGAAGCGGAAGGCTGGGCTTTTTTACCAACCCACCTCCGAGAGTTACGGGAATGTACCTGATAGACTCGATTATCGCCGGTCAGTGGGACACTTTCAAGGAAGCCTTGATGCACATTCTTCTTCCTGCTTTTGTTCTGGGCTATAACGCTACGGCATCCATCGCAAGGATTACGAGAGCCAGTATGCTCGACGTACTGCGACAGGACTACATAAGAACTGCAAAATCAAAGGGTTTGAAGAAAAACATAGTCATTTATCGCCACGCGCTGAGGAATTCTTTGATACCAACCGTTACGATAATCGGGCTCGTCTTTGGAGGCTTGTTAGAGGGAGCCGTTCTTACAGAAACGGTCTTTTCTTGGCCCGGTCTCGGAAGATACATTACCACCGGAATGCTCTTCCTTGACTATCCCGCAGTAATGGGCGGTACTTTGTATATTGCACTTATTTACTCGATTGCGAATCTCATTGTAGATATTCTCTATGCTCTTCTCGATCCAAGGATGAGGATGTGATCTAGATGGAAAAGACAGTAAAAGTATCTAAACCATTCATGGATGATTTAAAGCATACAGTCTTTCTCTGGAGAAAGAGCCGCCTCACGATGATCGGATCGGTGATAATCCTGATATTCCTGCTCATGGCCGCCTTCGCGCCTCTGATCGCGCCATTCGATCCGGTCCAGCAAAATCTACAGAACAAGCTCCAGGCTCCCAGCTGGCAGCATCTCTTCGGAACAGATCAGTTCGGTAGGGACATCTTCAGCAGGGTAATTATCGGATCGAGAATCGCTCTGTGGATCATATTCCTGGTTTCGGTGATCAGCGGATCGATCGGTATCATAGTGGGTGTCACGGCAGGCTACTTTGGAGGGATTGTTGACGAAGTTCTCATGAGGATAACCGACATGTTCCTAGCCTTTCCAAGTCTGGTGCTCGCCATGGCCTTTGCGGCTATGTTGGGGCCAAATCTGACAAACACGATAATTGCCATATCTGTAGTCACTTGGACAACTTATGCGAGGCTATCTAGGGCAGAAGCAACAAAAGTCAAATCACAGCCATACATTGAAGCTATACGTGCGGCAGGTGGTGGCAATCTCAGGATAATGTTCCTTCACGTTCTACCGATGTGCATCTCTCCCGTTCTAGTTCAGCTGACCCTAAGGATGGGAACGATAATCCTCACCGCAGCAAGTCTCGGCTTTCTCGGATTAGGAGTTCAGCCCCCGACGCCTGAATGGGGAGCCATGGTTTCCGACGGCAGGAATTACCTGATAGACCAGTGGTGGATATCCACCTTCCCTGGAATATTCATCGCGTTTGTCGTCCTGGGATTCAACCTCCTCGGTGACGGAATAAGAGACATGCTCGATCCAAGGTTGAGGAGGTAATCTTATGGAGCTGAAAGGAAAACTACTGGACGTATCCAACCTGAAGGTATCTTTCTACACATACAGGGGAGTCGTCCAGGCACTCAATGGTGTCGACCTCTGGATGGATTCCGGTGAGAGACTGGGAGTCGTCGGGGAGACCGGTTGCGGGAAGTCAGTTACATCTCTGGCAGTAATGCGATTGATAGAACAGCCCGGTGAGATTCAGGAAGGAAAAGTGATTTTCAATGGCACGAATCTCGTCGAACTCACCGAAGAGAAGATGAATCGGGTAAGAGGCGCCGAAATGTCTATGATATTCCAGGAACCACGTTCATCGCTGAACCCGGTAATGAAGGTAGGCTATCAGATCGGTGAGTCAATAGCGAAATCCAAGAAACTCAAGATCAAGCACACCTACCCCGAGGTCAAAGAGATACTACGCCTTGTCGGGCTTGATCCCGAAAGAGTTATGAACAGCTATCCACACGAGCTCAGCGGTGGAATGTCTCAGAGAGTAATGATTGGCATGGGACTTGCAAGTCATCCAAAACTGTTAATAGCCGATGAACCAACATCAGCTCTGGATGTTACCATTCAGGCTCAGATTCTCGAACTGCTCGATGAGCTGGCCAGGAAGATGGGGAACGCCGTCATGTTGATTACACACGATATGGGAGTCGTAGCGGAATTCTGTGACAAAGTACTTGTAATGTACGCCGGAAACTCCGTGGAGTACGCTTCAACCGGGAGATTATTCGAGAAGCCAATGCACCCTTATACCGGCGGATTGCTACAGGCCGTGCCCAGAGTAGGAAGAACAGATGAACTCAAGGCAATAAAGGGAACTGTTCCCGATCTGGTGAACCCTCCTTCCGGTTGCCGATTCCACCCGAGATGTCCGCACTCGATGGATATCTGCAAAGTGGAAAGACCACCATTTGTGGAGATCGAGCCCGATCATTACGTTGCCTGCTATCTCTTCGAAGGAAAGAGCGAGGTGAGAGAAGATGCCTGAGACCTTAATCAAAATAAGAGGACTTAAGACTTACTTTCCGGTGAAAAAGTCCATCTTCTCGAAGAAGCTCTTTGTTAGAGCAGTAGACGACGTGAATATGGACATTCCAACGGGCTCAACCTTTGCCGTGGTCGGAGAGTCTGGCTCGGGAAAGACGACTCTTGCAAGAACCGTTCTCAGACTAATAGAACCGACTTCAGGTGAAATAGAATTCGAAGGAAAGGACATACTTGGACTCAAAGGCAGGGACCTGCTCGAAGTTAGAAGAAATATGCAGATCGTTTTCCAGGATCCATACAATTCTCTTCATCCCAGAAAGCTTATAAAGAACATAATTGGGGAAGGGATGAAGATTCATTTCAAGATCACCGACGTCGAAATAAGAGACAGGATTGCGGCCGTTCTTAAAGAAGTAGGGTTGATAGACGATCACATGTACAGATACGCACATGAATTCTCTGGTGGGCAAAGACAGAGGATTGCATTTGCGAGAGCCATGGTTCTCAAACCGAAGTTCATCGTCCTTGACGAACCTACATCGGCACTGGATGTCTCAGTTCAGGCAATGGTTCTGAAGATGATGAAGGAAATAAAGGTTCAAGAAAACCTGACGTATATGTTCATAACACACAATCTATCCCTTGTGGATTACATCGCCGATAGAGTGGCCGTTATGTATGTCGGAGAAGTAGTTGAGATGGGAGACAAGAATACGATCTTCAAACATCCCTCTCACCCATACACTGATCTGTTAATGGCTTCCAACCCTGTCCCGGATCCGAAGTTCGTAAGGGAAAAGCGTTTGTTGAAAGGGGAGATACCCAGTTCGATCAATCCCCCTTCCGGCTGTAGGTTCCACAACAGATGCCCCTTCGCAGACGAACGCTGCGCTAAAGAGGCCCCCGCTCTCAAGGAGATAGGACCCGATCATCATGTGAGGTGTCACTATCCTCTCTAGTTCTTGAGACTGATTTAAGGCATGTCTCTCAAGACATGCCTTTTTTGTGCAGGGAACCGTGCTACCCGACAACTTTTATCTTTGACTTCTGAACTATGAGTACCCCGAGAAGAATCGCACCCATTGCCAGAATCATGAGGAAGTTGATCTTTTCATCAAGGAAGATGGCTCCTAGTGAGACGGCAACCAGTGGATTTATATAAGCATAAGTACCCGCCTTCGTGGCCGGCCACTTCTGAAGAAGATATATATAACTGCTGTAGGCAATCAGGGACCCGAAAACAACGAGATAAGCAATTGCCAGAAGCGAGTTCATCGAGAACCTAACTCTTGAAAATTCACCAGTTATGCCCGAGACAAACATAAGCCCCACACCACCTGCAAACATCTGAATCCCGATATTTGATACTATCGAACTGTTCCCCTTGAAAGTTTTTGACAGTACCGTTCCAGTAGACCAGAGGAAGCTGGCAGAGAGAAGCATAAGTATTCCTGGGATGTCGATAGAAATACCGTGTTCGGCCGGAACCAGAAGAAAGTAGACACCGAAAAAACCCAGCAGAAGTCCCGAAAGCGCCTTCAAAGTCAACCGTGTCGTTCTTATGAAAAAGTGCTCCAATACCCCGGCAAAGATCGGGATGGTAGCCATTATGAGAGAAGCAACGCCTGAATCAACCCACTGTTCTGCATAGACGACGAGTCCATTTCCACCAAGAAGCATGAAAAGACCAACCAGCCAAAGTCTAGAAAGCTCCGACTTGCTCGAAGGAAAGGAGTATCCTCGGACGACAGAGAAGACCAGCATAATAGAGCCCGCAATGAGAAATCTCACTCCGGCAAAGAACATAGGCGGCATGCCTTCAACGCCGATCTTTATCGCCAGATAAGTAGATCCCCAGAAAAAACTCACTAGAACGTACGCAAGTATGGCCATTCCATCTCCACTTCTCTTCAAAGCTCAACCTCATGCGTCCGAACAAAGCACGGAGTAATGATCGAATTATCCGACAACAAAAGATGAAAAACAATACGGCTTAGAAACTTTTGTGAAAAGAAGGGGCTATTCACGCAGCTCTGTTCACGGAAATACCTGGATCCAGCTGGACGATCCGAGGTCCTGGATATCAAGATAAGGCTGAAGGTGCTTCTCATAGACAGAATACTGAGAGTTCTCACTGAAAAGAGACAATTAAGTGGCACATATTATCTGTTAAGCTTTGGCCTCAGGGGTTGAAGGACAAAGCAACACACATAAACCTTCAACAAGAGAAGCTCTCTGATAAGCCTGGCAGTTGTAACCGTCTTCTGAGAAGTTGAAGTGCATTCATCCATGCAGCCTTCTGATGGAAGAGAGCAAGCCGGCCACTGTTTAATCGAACTATGGGAATCAGCGAACGGTCGTACTACTTCAGAAAAGCAATCAACAGACCAGCGATCTTTTCCGGAAACTGATAGATAGCTCCGTGCCTTCCGTTATTAAGTCTCACGAGCCATGAGTTTTCTATCGCTTCTGCGAGGATCAGAGAGTTCTTTGCGGGAACAATAATATCGTCCGTTCCCGTTATTATGATCGTTTCTGACTCGATCGACTTCAGTCTCTCGAAGGTTCCGCTCCAGCTGCCAGCGGCAGTGTACTGATCAGAAATTCCTCTTTGATCTCCACTCTCTTCCTGACTGGAGGAGCCCGTAAATCTCGCAGCGACCTCCAGATGAGCCAGGGTCCAGTCGGTGAGGAAGAGAACCTTCAAAAGCACCTCAGGATCGCCCATGTTCTGGAGCATAGAAATCTTCTCATCCGAAGGAGGTATCGACTCGGATCCTCCGCAGCTTGTCGAGAGAAGGATGAGTTTACCTGTCAACTCGGGATATTTTAGAGCGAACTCCTGCGCGATATACCCTCCCATAGACCAACCCATCACACTGACCTTTTCAAAACCGATGGTTCTGACAAGATCGGCTGCATCTTTTGCAAACAGCTCTATTGAAGGAGTTGCATTAGAAGTTGTCGATCTTCCGATCCCTCTGTTATCGAATACTATCACGGTGAACTCTTTTGAGAGTGCAGAAACAACATACGGGTCCCAGCTCTCGAGGGGCGAACCATATCCTGCGATCATCAACAGAGGAGAACCTTTTCCAAAGACCTTGTATGCCATTCTTTTATCGCCGACCTGCACTTTCTTAACCGGAGCGGAATACAATTCAGGAACGTCTTGAGCGAAAAGCGATGCCGATAGAAGAGCAATTACGGCAAGAACTGAGTTTTTCATCTCAATCCCCCTATAAAAAAAACAACAGATTATACTCCAGGAACTATAACTGCAATCTCTTTCCTTCGACAGAATCGTGCGCTTCCCACGCTTCACACAAAGAATGAATCCCGGAACTCGATTGTTTGCAGTGTATCTGTCTATAGCTATCAGGGAAGCAACCTTTCAATACCCTACCCAGTCTCGTCGCCTACACTTTCAAGTGTCATCGAAGGGTCAACTATCTTGGTCATCGAGATCGCATCCGGGTCCCTTACAGCGGCCTATATCTAATCTAGCTCATAGATGTGCTGAACTTGGCCGTATTGGGATAGATTTCAAATCCAGATCAGTCTATTCTCTGGTTGTTTCTTGTCTTTATCCAGATTTGACGTCAAACGATAACCATTACTGAGCAACCGGGAGAAGCTTGGCTAAACAAATACCGCTCATTATTCTCTCCGGTATCTTTCAATGAGCTGTACCGTTCGTTTAATTGCCTCCACTGCAAAGTGATGATCTTGAGAGAAATTGATCCGAAAACTATTGGTAAACTGAGGGCCAAATTCCGTTCCGATTGTCACCGTAACATCGGCTTGAAATCTTAGGATTTTCACAAACTCTCTCATGGTGACTCTCAACTCGGGAATTCTCACAAAAAGATAACTACCGGCTTCTGTTTTTCTGACTTTGACACCTTCCACGCCGTGAAGCAGTGCCACCAGATCATCTCGAATCCTTTGATGTGCACTTATTCGATCTTCCATCCATCCCTCTGGTTCGTTGAACCACGATGTAAGTACCGCTTGAGAATATCCTCCGGCCCGCAGAGAGACTATTGCCTGTAGTTTTTCCATTCGTGCAATGATGTTTTTGGAGCCAAAAGCAACTCCCAAACGATAGCCGCTTAAAGACTCTGTTTTGGATGGACCGATGATTGTGATTAGACTGACGGGTTTCGTGTCTTGGGCACACAGATGTGTATACACTCTGCCATCGAATATCTGTCTTGCATACAGTTGATCTGCGATAACTGATACATCATATTTCTTTGCAAGGAAAGCGATAGATCGAATCTCATCATACGAATAAATGACACCGGTCGGGTTATTAGGATTGGAGAACAAGAAGACCCTAACACCAGTTTTGAAAGCATCTTCAAGCTCGGCTAAATTCAAACCGGCTCGTCTACCAGATTCCAGAAAATCCAATGCAACTGGAATGACTTCTCCATCGAAGAATTGCACCAGTTTTCTGTTGGCGAAATAGTCGGGCTCAACTATTGCAACCTTATCTCCACGGCCAATTGACGATCCCATTGCCAGAAAAAGCGCCCCCTGGGTTCCCGGTGTAATAATGAGTTGCGTATCTGGAGAAATTGTAGTGTTGGTGAAAGCAGAAAGCTTTTCAGACAACCATTCTCGTATGTTGCCTCTTCCTTTGTACTCAGTATACGCTTGCTCACCGCCCAAGTGAACGCCTTCTACAAATGCATCTAGTGACCCCGGAATCGGTTCAAACGCATTGACATCCCCATGGGAAAAATCAACCGGTCTTCCGGTAATCTTCTCTCCTATCAGTCGAAGCCCCTCGCCATCTTGAAGAGTCTCCTGTCCAGGAGCGTTATCTACACCAAGCATTGAAAACTTTTCTATTAACTGATCCATCATCACATCGTCCTTCCATAAGATATCGTTCCACACTCGGTGCACTCACAGACGCCCGATGCTTCAACGATCTGCCCATTTATAGAAATCACTCAAGATCCTCTTCAATAAAGAACCAACAGTACAAGTAAGTTCAGATTTCTTTTGCTATGACGCTTCTCTTCTGGCGGAAATCTGCGGTTACATTTATCGAAGCTCTCCTCAATAAGAATGCATACTAATACTGAAGAAAACCAAGAATGCCCTCATTTTATCATTTAGTAATTGAAATCGAAACTGCGGAAAGCCGTTGTCGGGGATCGCGGGTTTGGGTTGGAAAGAGCGGAATAAGACGCAAGGCTGGGAAGAACAACCCAGGTCGCAATGCTGCCTCCGGCAGGAAGTGAGGCTCGCAGCGCGAGGAAGTGATGCTGCTCAGGAAGTGATGCCCGGAAAAACGTCCGGGGAAGTTATGCGCCGAAAAGCATCAGCGGAAGTGATGCCACCTTCGGTGGGACGTAATGCACTGAAGAGCATCAGTGGACCCAAGCCCCGCTTCGCGGGGAAAGAGCCGCTTTTCGCTGAACGCTGCTGAGCACAATGTTGACCGTCAACGGTCCACCGTCCTCCGAAATCAACAAGAGTAGAAGTGATGCTGGAATAAAACATCAGACGCAGGGCTGGGCAAGAACGGTTCAGGTCGCAATGCGTGCTTCGTGGGGAAGCTTTTATTGGTTCAACGATTCTTCAGCAGCGATCAGCGGGTTCTTGTTTTTAAGCGTACAGCGGAACTTCAGGAGCCAGTCTGCTAACACAGGTCAGTTCCGACTTCTCGGGCGAAGGAGACGTTGAACGCTTGAGAGAACATGCTGGGCGCTGTGAAGAGCAGTTGCAGGGAAAACGAGAGACGAGGTTGGGAATCGGAAGAGCAAGGCGAGATCGGTTGGCCGTTGAATGGTTCTCTGGTCGCTGAGGGAAAAAACCTGTTTTTCCAGAGCGAGGGTCTGTTCTTCTTAATTCAACCATTTATCCAAAGAATAGAGAGAAGGGGAAAGCAAAGAGGCCAAGTAACGATCTGAGATCTCCAAAAGCCTTGAAGGGTTCTTTAATCCCCTCTCGAGCTCATTATTTCCATAAGTCAGAGAGTTGGTGAGAAATCATATGATGCTCTTCCTCCCTTAACAAGATATGCTGTGTCAGGCTCTTGATTATCTTGATCTTATGTCCTCTCTCGCGATGGATCGAGATCTTGGCCAGAATCATGCCAAGATGACGTGAAGTAGGAAAAGACTGGGGATTCAAGATCTGCTCTTCCGACCTCTTGCCTCTGACCTCAGGCTCTTCCCAAGGACGGGTCCATGATCTGGGACGAAGGACTAAGGACGGCTCTTCACAGCGTTCAGCGGGTCTTTGTTCTTAAGCTTACAGCGGATCTTCGTCCAATGTACAAAGGAGATTT